>LOEW01000079.1 GCA_001516045.1 Desulfosporosinus sp. BRH_c37 | reverse complement strand
TGGGATACTCCATGGATGCGATAAAGGAGTTTTTCAGGGATCAGGCACAGTATCTACGCAAAGAAGTGTGGGAAGTTGCGCGCCAGATTGGGGAACATCCGGAACTTGGATACCAGGAATATTTTGCGTCCGAGGTGTTATGCTGCTTTCTTCAGAAACATGGATTTGAAGTAAAATGTGGGATTGCTGGGGTGGAAACGGCTTTTTTGGCTCGATTTCCAGGTACACGGCCAGGCCCGCGAATTGCTTTTTTAGCGGAATATGATGCCTTACCAGGTGTGGGGCATGGTTGTGGTCACAACTTAATAGGTGCAGCCAGTGCTGGCGCTGCGGTGATTTTGAGTAAGAGTTTGGAACTGGCGGGTGAAATTTTAGTTATCGGTTGCCCAGCTGAAGAAACCAGTGGAGCGAAAGTGACTTTAGTTGAAGAAGGAATCTTTAAGGATGTCGACGCAGCAATAATGTTTCATCCGGGCAGTCAGAACGTCCCTGTAATTTCCAGCTTGGCTATAGATGCGTTGGAATTTACGTTTCATGGTCGTGCTGCTCATTCAGTCGCAGCCACTAATTTTGGTATTAATGCGTTAGATGCTGTTATTAATTTCTTTGTTGGCATTAACGCGCTAAAAAAACAGATTCCACAAGATATGAAAGTTAATGGGATTATTACAGAGGGTGGAACAGCCCCAAATATTATCCCAGATCGGGCGGTAGCACGTTTTTATATACGGGCTAGAAAACGTAAAGATTTGGATGAATTGAGAGAGCAAGTGGTACGTTGTGCTGAAGGGGCGGCCACCATGGTTTCGGCAAGGATGACTTGGCAGAAGTTCGAGTATTCTTATGATGAGATGCATACGAATCTGGCCTTGGCGGCGTGTTTTACGAAAAACCTTCAAGAGATGGGGATTCATCAAATTGCTTCTCCTCAAACTGCAATGGGCTCTGTGGACATGGGAAACGTCAGTCGCGCTGTTCCGGCGATTCATCCCTATTTAACGTTAGGATCGGGTACAGAGATCCCACATACTCGGAATTTTGCTGAAGCTGCGCTTTCGCCTGAAGGAGAAAGTTTAGTTATGTTGGCTATGCTGACACTCGCTTTAACTGGTTGGGACGTAGTAAATGATAGAAAACTCTTGCAACAAATAAAGCGGGAGTTTCTTTCATTAAAGTGATTTTTGCAAGACATTCATAATTAATACTTACAAAAGTGGGAATCATAGATAGACTCTTGTTTTAAAGAGGGAGAGGTACCCTCTTTTTTAACTGATTAGTATTGAATGTTTATACACCTGCATGTATAATTATAAATAATGCAATGTGGGCAATTTGAACCTCAAGTTGTGGCAGTAACTCGGCAGAAAAAAGTTAATCCGGAGAGTGGAGGGTGAAGATATGAAAGTTGGTGTTCTCGGAGCTACGGGATATGCAGGACAGGAATTAGTACGTTTATTGAAACGTCATGAGGAAGTGAAGGACTTGTACCTTGCATCATCCAGCGTAGCTGGGGAGGGTTATGAGTCTGTATATCCACATTGGAGTGGCCAAAAGGTGGGGATTTTGCAGGACGAAAATGTGCCGGAACTTGATGTGCTTTTTTGTGCACTTCCTCATGGGCTGACAGCGGCAAGAACAAGTGCTTTTTTAGCACGAAAAATTAAGGTTATTGATCTGGGTGCAGACTTTAGATTGAATTCAGTTCAGGTTTATGAGGAGTGGTATAAGATTAAGCATCCTGCGTCAGAGCTTCTTAAAGATGCGGTATACGGTTTGCCGGAACTTTATCGTGAGCAAATTAGGGGGAAATCCTTAATTGCAAATCCAGGTTGCTATCCCACGGTAACCTTACTTGCCCTAGTTCCCCTCCTTCGCAATAAATTGCTTCAAACGAACTATTTAATTATTGATGCCAAGTCGGGTGTATCTGGGGCTGGCCGTGGGGTTTCAATAGGCACGCACTATGCTGAAATCAATGAAAACTTTAAGGCTTATGGTGTAGCAAACCATCGTCATACCCCAGAAATAGAACAAGAACTGTCTCGAGCTGCAGAGCTACCGCTAACCGTGAATTTTACGCCTCATTTAGTTCCCATGACGCGGGGAATGCTAGTCACGATTTATGCAGCGGTGCAGGCAGGGGTCCAGGAAGAGGACCTTCGTGATTGCTGGTTGAAACAGTATGAGCAAGAGGAATTCGTCCATGTTTTGCCTCCAAGGACTTGGCCACAGACGAAATTTGCCAGTGGAAGCAACAATGCCTTTTTACAATTGACTGTGGATCAGAGAACTGGAAATGTCATCATAGTGGCAACAATCGATAATCTGATGAAAGGCGCAGCAGGCCAAGCGATACAAAATATGAATTTGGCGATGGGATGTCCCGAGGGCCAAGGAATTACAGGAACGGCTCTTTGGCCTTGATCCAAATCGTAAGACTCCCACTTCTACTAGTGGGAGTGATACACCTTATTCTGCTTCGGGGTAGAGTCCCCCACCGAAGACTCGATGTTCAACTTTAGTTGAACGAGTTTACTAGCAAAGGAGAGTGTGAAATAGTGAATAACCTTGAAAAGGCTTGGAAGTCAATTAATGGCGGTATAGCTGCCCCAAAGGGATTTTATGCTGCTGGAGTCCAAGCGGGTATTAAATATAAGGATAAATATGATGTAGCGCTTATTTTTTCAGATGTGCAAGCACAAGCTGCTGGGGTTTATACCCGAAATTTGGTCAAAGCACACCCTCTATATCTAACACAGCACCATTTGGAAAATGGCCTGGCCCGAGCAATCGTTGTGAATAGTGGGAATGCCAATGCTTGTGTTGGAGAATTAGGAGATCAAGCGGCTTTTGCCATGGCTGAAGTAGCAGGTATGTATTTGGCAGTACCACCTGAAGATGTACTGGTGGCATCTACAGGTGTGATCGGCGTTGAAATGCCGCTTGATCGGGTCTTGAATGGGATTCGGGTGGCGAGCTCGCTACTTCTTAACGATGTGGTCAAAGGCATTCGTGGGCAGAAGGAAGCTTCAGATGACGGTGCGCATCGGGCTGCACAAGCGATTATGACGACAGATACGATGGTCAAAGAATATGCGTATGAACTTCCCTGCTCACAGGGAGTGATCCATCTGGGAGCAATTGCGAAGGGGTCGGGAATGATTCACCCGAATATGGGAACAATGTTGGGCTTTTTAACGACTGATGCGCATATTTCTTCAGAAGATTTGCAACGTATTCTGCGTGAAGCGGTCGATGAAAGTTTTAATATGGTGACCGTGGATGGAGACACGAGTACTAATGATATGGTTCTCTTACTGGCAAATGGGGCCTCTGGAATTACGCTAGGCGGGGAAGACTGGTCTAACTTCGAGAAAATGGTGAAGGCAATGTGCGTTCGAATGG
Organism: Desulfosporosinus sp. BRH_c37; assembly: GCA_001516045.1. Lineage (GTDB taxonomy): Bacteria > Bacillota > Desulfitobacteriia > Desulfitobacteriales > Desulfitobacteriaceae > Desulfosporosinus. The sequence goes on along the minus strand of LOEW01000079.1, from coordinate 22,780 downwards.
CTCAAGATATTGCCCGAGATGGAGAGGGCGCCAGTAAGTTTATGGAAGTAACGGTATCAGGAGCTAAAACAAAAGAAGATGCGAGAAAAATCGCGCGGGGTGTTTGCGGCTCCAGCTTAGTTAAAACTGCACTCTTCGGGGAAGATGCTAACTGGGGCCGAATTCTGACGGCTGCAGGGTATTCGGAAGCGGAGTTTAACCCAGGTCTCGTAGATATCTTACTGGGAGATTTAGTTGTTGCTAAAGCGGGAAGAGCAGTAGAGTTTTCAGAAGATAAGGCAAAGGAAATCCTTGGATTAAAGGATATCCATATTAGCTTGAACCTTCACAACGGAGATGAACAAGCAACTGCCTGGGGGTGTGATCTAACTCACGAATACATCACTATTAACGGCAGCTATCGAACTTGATAATGGAGAGTGTAGAGATGACGTTGAAGGAACAGGGATTAGGTAAAGCTCGAGTTTTAGTGGAAGCCCTTCCGTATATTCAGAAATTTGCAGGAAAGACCGTCGTGATTAAGTATGGCGGGCACGCTATGATAGATCCCAGTTTGAAAGAATCAGTCATAATGGATGTTCTACTCTTACGTTCTGTAGGGATTCGGCCAGTACTGGTTCATGGTGGTGGACCAGAGATTAATGCTATGTTGAAGAAAATGGGGATTGAAAGCCAATTTGTGAGGGGCCTAAGAGTTACTGATTCACAAACTATGGAGATTGCACAAATGGTTTTATTAGGAAAATTAAACACAGAAATTGTCTCCCTCCTTAATCGTTTTGGTGGAAAAGGTGTCGGGTTATCCGGGAAAGATGCACAATTGCTTGTAGCAGTTAAGAAACCTATGCTTATGCCTAACAGCCAAGGGGAAATGGAAAACGTTGATTTGGGGTATGTTGGAGAAATCCAGAGTGTTTCGCCCGAGATATTGGAGACCTTGTTGGAACAGGGATATATCCCTGTTATCTCACCCGTTGCCAGTGGCGGAGATGGCGAAACGTACAATGTCAACGCGGATACAGCTGCGGGTAAAATTGCGGAGGCACTGCACGCAGATAAGCTGCTACTTTTAACTGATGTGAGCGGAATATTACGCGATGTTACTGATTCGGACTCCCTTATCTCTACTATTTCCAGGGGGGAAGTCGATCAGTTGGTGTCTCAAGGCATTTTAACCGGTGGAATGCTACCCAAGGTGGAGTGTGCAGTCTCTGCATTAGAGGGTGGCGTTGGAAGTGTGCATATCCTAGACGGACGCCAAAGCCATGCTATTTTACTGGAGCTGTTTACAGATGGAGGAATCGGAACGATGTTTGCCTAAATCGAGGATCGAGATTCGAAGTTCGAAATTCGAAATTCGAGATCTGGGATTTAAGGTGAGATTCTAGGTTTAAGGTTTAAGGGGTAGGTTAGGTTAGGATTTGAGGTTAGAGATTCGAGATTATGAGAATAGAGGTTACTGTTTGAGATTTATGGTTCGAGTTCGAACTCCGATCCTCGAACATCGAACCTCGTGTAGGGGGAATGAAACTTGAAGCAATTAGAAGGTTTATCAAGCGAAGAGATTATTGAGCAGGGGAAAAATGTAGTCATGAATACCTATGGCCGCTTACCCATGACGATCGACAAAGGGGATGGAGCCTGGGTTTGGGATACAGAGGGAAAGCGTTATTTGGATTTTCTGACAGGGCTGGCGGTTAACTCTCTGGGGCATAATCATCCTGTGATAGTCCGTGCCGTTCAAGAACAGGCCAAAGAGATTATGCACACATCGAACTTGTACTGGATACCGAACCAAGTTGCTTTGGCGAAGCGCTTGGTGGAGCATTCTTTTGCGGATAAAGTGTTCTTTTGCAACAGCGGAGCGGAGGCGAATGAAGCGGCCTTCAAGCTGGCACGGAAATATGCTAAGAAAAACTTCGGAGCACAGAAATACGAAGTAGTTACGCTGGAAAATTCGTTTCACGGGCGGACCTTGGCAACTCTCACACTCACAGGACAGACTAAATATCAAGAAGGGTATGACCCGCTTCCAGTAGGATGCTCTTATGCAGAATTGAACGATCTTGAGGCCCTAAAGGCTAAAGTTAATCAGAACACGGCAGCAGTCTTCATTGAGCCTATTCAGGGTGAAGGGGGAGTCCTTCCGGCTTCCAGAGAGTTTTTAGAAGGAGCGCGTGTTTTGTGTGATCAATTTGAGGCCTTGTTGATTTTTGACGAGGTACAGTGTGGCGTGGGGCGGACAGGAAAACTCTTTGCCTATGAGTGGAGCGGTGTAGTTCCGGATATCATGACCTTGGCCAAGGCTTTGGGGGGTGGAGTACCGATTGGAGCAATGTTAGCTACTGATAAAGTAGCCAAGGCCTTCCAGCCTGGAGACCACGCTTCTACCTTCGGGGGAAACCCTTTGGCGACTGCCGCAGGGTGCGCTGTTTTGGATGTAATGCTCGCGGACGGATTTATGGAAGAGGTTCAGGAGCGCTCAAAATATTTCCAAAAGGGGCTTGAAGAACTAGCTGAGAAGTATCAGACCGGGGATCCCGTTCGAGGACAAGGATTTATTCTAGGGTGGCCTGTTTCTAAGTTGGGCCCGGAGATTGTTGAGGCTTGCCGACTCAACGGGCTGCTGATCAACTGTGTTGGCGGCAAGATCTTGCGTTTCCTTCCACCTCTAATTGTCGAAAAACCGGAAATGGATAAGGCCTTGGGGATTTTGGATGAAGTGTTCGCGGAACTTTGGTAGCCAGAAGTCAGAGGGCAGAAGTCGGAGGGCAGATGCTAGGCGGCTTGGCTGGGAATTAATATTTAAAGGTAGTAGGGGACTTAGAAGATGGATAAGGATTTTTCTCCGAGGAGGGATGGAATGAAAGCAGCACTCGTACTTGAAACAGGAAAAGTTTTAATGGGGGAGTCTTACGGGGCAACAGGAGAAGCCTTTGGAGAAGTCGTTTTTAATACGGGCATGACTGGTTACCAAGAGGTGCTGACCGACCCCTCATATGCAGGACAAATGGTGTGTATGACCTATCCTCTCATTGGGAATTATGGCATAAATAAGATGGACGACCAATCGGAGAAGCCCCAGGTTCAGGGATTTATAGTGAAAGAGGTCGCCAGCAATCCCAGTCATTGGCAGATGGAAAAAAACCTTTCTAGGACGTTGGCCCAAGCTGGAGTAGTGGGGATTAAAGGGATTGATACTCGTGCTTTGACGCGGGTTATCCGGGAACACGGGGTTTTGCGTGGGGTGATTACCACCGAGCTTGAGCACCTAAATGAGTTGATTCCAAAGTTGAAAGCATGGCTGGTTCCGGCAGATGTGGTGGTTAAGGTCAGTACTCCGGAAATCTACACCTTACTCCCTGCCCAAACCGAGAGGGATTCGTATCATGTCGTGGTCATAGATTTCGGAATTAAGAAAAATATCTTACACGCGATGCAAGAGAGTGGGTTTCTCCTGACGGTAGTTCCCCATACCGCAACAGCTGCGCAGATCTTGGACCTGCAACCGGATGGTGTCTTTCTGTCCAATGGGCCGGGTGATCCTAAGAGCGTCGAAGTGGGAATCGAAACGATTCGAGGACTTATGGGTAAACGACCTATCTTCGGTATCTGCCTGGGACATCAGCTCTTGTCACTCGCTTTGGGAGGAGACACCTACAAGATGAAATTTGGGCATCGAGGTGGAAATCAGCCCGTCCAAGATCTCTTATCAAAACGAGTAACGATTACCTCACAAAATCATGGCTATGCTATCGCAGAAGAAAGCTTGGATCAGACCCCATTATACGTAACACACCGCAACCTCAATGATCAAAGTGTCGAAGGGGTTAAACATCGGGATTTGCCTGTCTTTTCGGTTCAATATCATCCGGAAGCCGGGCCTGGACCGAGTGAATCCCTGTATCTTTTTGATGAATTTGCGCAATTAATGCAGGATTGGAGGGCTCAAAATGCCACTTAACCCGGCGTGGAAAAAGGTTCTTGTCATCGGGTCTGGCCCGATTGTGATTGGGCAAGCCGCAGAATTTGATTATGCCGGGACCCAAGCCTGCAAAGCCCTTCGTGAAGTGGGAATTGAAGTTATCCTGGTTAACAGTAATCCGGCAACCATCATGACGGATGTCAAAACTGCGGATATCACCTATATCGAACCTCTATTACCAGAGCGTTTAGAGGAGATTATCAGGAAAGAAAGGCCGGATGCTCTGCTTCCCACACTCGGTGGTCAAACGGGACTTAATCTGGCGATGGAACTGGAAGGCAGTGGGGTTTTAAAGCGTTATGACGTGGATCTTATCGGCTGTGATGCTGAAACAATTTACAAAGCAGAAGATCGGGATGCCTTCAAGGAAACAATGCTGGCTCTTGGTGAACCGGTAGCCAAAAGTGAGATTGTAACGACCCTGGAAGAGGGGGAAGAGTTCGCCAGAAAACAGGGATTCCCGCTAATAGTACGCCCGGCCTACACCCTAGGAGGAACCGGCGGAGGGATTGTCAAAGACGCCAAACACTTGGAAGAAATTCTACAAAGAGGGCTACAGGCCAGCCCGATAGGGCAGTGCCTCGTGGAGCGGAGTGTGGCTGGGTGGAAGGAAATTGAGTATGAAGTTATGCGAGATGGGGCGGATAACTGTATAACTATTTGCAACATGGAAAATATCGATCCGGTAGGAATTCATACTGGAGATAGTATCGTGGTTGCCCCGTCGCAAACGTTGAGTGATGTTGAATATCAGATGTTGAGGGCGTCCTCATTAAAGATCATTCGAGCTTTGGAGGTAAACGGTGGGTGCAATGTTCAATTTGCTTTGAATCCGATGAGTAGAGAATATGTGGTGATTGAGGTTAATCCTCGGGTAAGCCGTTCTAGTGCGCTTGCTTCGAAAGCGACTGGATATCCCATTGCCAAAATGGCAGCACTTCTATCTGTTGGATTTACCCTGCCGGAATTGACTAATCCGGTGACAGGCAATACCAGTGCCTGCTTTGAACCGGCTCTAGACTATGTGGTGGTCAAGTTTCCTCGCTGGCCTTTCGATAAGTTTCCTGCCGCAGATCACCGTCTTGGTACGCAAATGAAAGCGACCGGCGAAGTGATGGCCATGGAGAGAACCTTGGAAGGAGCATTGTTGAAAGCGACACGCTCGTTGGAAGTTGGTACAGTAGGTCTTCGAATTGATGACTCCGGCCGCTGGACGGAGATGGAAATAGAAGACAAGCTTTCCCGAGCGGATCATGAACGTTTCTTTGCAATGGCCGAAGCATTTCGGCGAGATTGGACCATTGTTGAAGTACAAATGCTTACACAAATAGATCCCTTCTATTTGCATAAAATCAGAGACCTTGTTCTACTTGAACGGCGGTTGCAAAGTGAGTCGTTAACAACGGAGTTATTGCATTTCGCTAAGGTCCAAGGATTTTCTGACTTAGCAATTGCTAAGCTTACGGGGCGCTCAGAGGAAACGGTACGATCCATGCGCCTGGCAGCCCAAATTGTCCCAGTCTATAAGACAGTTGATACGTGTGCCGCCGAGTTTGTTTCGGCAACGCCTTATTATTACTCTTGTTATGAAGAAGAGGACGAAGTTTCGATTAGCTCCGGTCCTAAAGTCGTCGTCTTAGGATCAGGACCTATCCGGATCGGTCAAGGGATAGAATTTGATTATTGTTCCGTCCACGCACTCTCGGCTTTGCAAGAAGTGGGTGTGGAAGCTATTATGATTAACAATAATCCTGAAACGGTCTCGACGGATTTTGATACTGCTGACAAACTTTATTTTGAGCCGTTGACCTTGGAAGATGTGCTTCATGTCTTACACAAGGAAAAAGCAGATGGGGTTTTGGTTCAATTTGGAGGACAGACACCTATTAATCTGGCAGGCCGACTGAACCAGGCCGGAATTAGAATTTTAGGAACACAGGTTGACGCGATTGATATGGCAGAGGATCGGGAACGCTTTGCAGAGCTTCTAAGTCAATTAGGAATCCCCCAATCCGAAGGAAGAAGCGTTACTTCTGTCGATCAAGCCCAAGGAATTGCTCAGGAACTTGGTTTTCCAGTTATAGTTCGTCCCTCATATGTCATTGGAGGGCGCGCTATGCAAGTGGTGGAGAATATTAATGAACTTGAGGACTATTTAAAGCGGGCCATTCACCTATCCTCCGAACATCCGATTTTGGTGGATAGGTACTTGGAAGGAAAAGAAGTAGAAATTGATGCGGTCTCAGACGGAGAAACCACTGTGATACCAGGTATTATGGAGCATATCGAGCGCGCGGGAGTCCACTCTGGAGATAGTTTGGCGGTATATCCGCCCCAAAGTTTATCGCCTGCTGAAATTGAACAGATTGAGGATTTCACATGTCGTCTCGCTAAAGGAATCGGCATCAAAGGACTAATAAATATTCAATTCGTTGTTGTTCGAGGCAAAGTGTTCGTACTTGAAGTGAACCCTAGGGCCAGCCGTACTGTACCAATTCTTTCTAAGGTCACGGGAATACCCTTAGTTAACTTGGCGGTTCAAGTTTCTCTAGGTAAAACATTAAAGGAGCTGGGTTATGCTCATGGTCTGGCACCAGAGGTACCGTTCGTCGTGGTCAAAGCTCCAGTCTTTTCCTTTGAAAAGTTGACCAAAGTTGAAACGTCACTGGGGCCGGAAATGAAATCGACTGGTGAGGTCTTAGGGATGGACACTCAATTTGGACATGCTTTGGCGAAGGCCTTTGCGGCCTCACATATTCCGCTTCCGAAAGATGGTAACATTTTAGTTTCTGTGGCGGAAAAAGATCGCCCAGAAGCGATTACCTTAGCTCGGCAACTTGCTCAACTTGGCTTCGGAGTCAAAGGGACTGGCGACACGGCCAAGGCCCTTGCCCTATGTGGGGTAGAGGCTGAAGAGGTGAGCGAATCTAGTGAGGCCCTTCAACAAGCCATTCGGCAACGGGAATTTTCCTTTATCCTTAGTACTCCGACCAAAGGAACGCCTGGGAGAACCGGCTATTTATTGAGGCGGTTAGCAGCCGAACATGGGGTTCCCTGCTTTACGTCTATGGATACAGCAAAAGCAGTTGTCAGGGCATTGCAAGAGATGAGGAGTCAAACAATTCCTCAGGTTCTCTCGTTACAGGAGTATTTGGCGTTATAGGGAGTCAGTGTCTTAGCACGTTCGTACACGTTCCATCGCTATTCGCTTGTCGCTAAGGCTAAAACGCAAACCTCTGGGTTATCCTGCATGTGAACCAATGCGTTTCTTCACGCCTTATCGACTGCGCTCATTGACGCGATTCCACTCTCCGTGCTCACTAAGCTAAGAAACTTCCTCTGGGCTGGGGTCGACGGAGCTGGAACGGTGGAGGGAAACCTTAGGGGCTGTTTGTGTCTATGACGCAAAAGCGCGGTGCAATATGTCAAGGGGGTATTTGGTTCACCATGCTAGAAACAAATGATAATATTTGTGGCTATTTAGACATGTTTAGAAGTAAGTTTAAATCGATTATTAATGAGATAGATGAGAACGCTTTTATCACAATTAGATGAGTGCACGAAGTTATGGGCGGACGTAAAAAGAGAGCTATTCTTTAATTGTTCGAGAACATGAGTCTTCTGAAGTAGGTCTTGTAGTGAAATTTGATATGAATTCAAAGAGTCGCTATGATATAATACGAACATGAAAAGCAACTTTTGAAATAGCAGGTATCAAAAAGAGGAAATAATAAACTCCTGTTGGACGATTCGCCGAGCAGGAGTTTTTAATACATTGGCCTCACAGAGGCAAAATTATCATGGAATTATGAATTATGCTCTGACACGACTATTGAATTATTATGCATTTGAATGTATAATAATTCAATAGTCTGCAGGTGTAAAGGAGATGTAACTATGATTGAAATTGATCAAGCAATTTTTAAAGGACGAGACTTTATTTCGCTTCATGATTTTTCACAAGATGAATTAAGCTGCATTATCAATGTAGCTAGAGAACTTAAAGCACAGCAAAAAACGGGACGTCCTCACCCAATTCTTCAAGGCAAGACCTTAGGAATGATTTTTACCAAGTCTTCGACACGGACCCGGGTTTCGTTTGAAGTTGGAATGTACCAGTTGGGGGGGCATGCGCTCTTTTTGAGTGGTCGAGATATCCAATTGGGTAGAGGGGAGACGATTGCCGATACGGCACGTGTTCTTTCACGGATGGTCGATGGGATTATGATTCGAACGTTTAGTCATCAAGAAGTCTTAGATTTGGCACAGTTTGCCAGTATTCCGATTATTAATGGACTCACCGATTTACTTCATCCCTGTCAGGTTTTGGCTGATCTTATGACCATTCAGGAGCATAAAGGGCACCTAGCTGGTTTGAAGCTTGCCTACATCGGAGATGGAAATAATATGGCTCATTCGCTGTTGTTTGGCGGAGCCAAAATGGGCTTGCACGTGGTAATCGCTTCTCCACCCGGATATAAGCCAGATCTCGGGATAGTCGCCATGGCCCAAGCAGACGCCAAAACTAATGGTGGAAGTATAGAAGTCGTAGATGATCCTCTAGAAGCCGTCAGAGGTGCTGATGTGCTTTACACGGACGTTTGGGCAAGTATGGGTCAAGAAGAAGAGGCGATAGTGCGTAAGGCCGCATTTAAAGGATATCAGATCAATTCTGATGTGCTGAAGAAGGCGAACCCATCTGCTATTGTACTGCATTGCCTTCCAGCTCATCGAGGGGAAGAAATTACAGATGAGGTGATTGAAGGGGTCCAGTCAGTCGTCTTTGATGAGGCAGAAAATCGTCTGCATGCCCAAAAAGCGATTATGGCATTAGTAATGAAATAAAACAAAATATTTTTCAATGTAGACTGTATACTATACTCAACACATTGACACGAATTTAGAAAAGAGGGATAGACATGAAAAAAGTTGTTTTAGCCTATTCTGGCGGGTTGGATACCTCCATAATTATTCCTTGGCTTAAGGAAACGTACGGGTATGAAGTGATTGCCATGGCGGCAGACCTCGGACAAGGGGAGGAGCTGGCTCCACTTCAAGAGAAGGCGATCAAAAGCGGTGCAAGCAAATTGTATATTGAAGATCTGAGAGAAGAGTTTCTCAAAGAATTTATTTTTCCGACGTTAAAGGCTGGAGCCGTTTATGAAGGAAACTATCTCTTGGGGACTTCGTTTGCGCGTCCTCTGATTGCCCGTCGTTTAGTGGAAATTGCTGAGCAGGAAGGCGCGGTTGCTGTTGCCCATGGCGCAACTGGTAAGGGAAATGACCAAGTGCGCTTCGAGCTGAGTGTCAAAGCCCTTAATCCTGACTTGGAGATCATCGCTCCTTGGAGGATTTGGGATCTTAAGTCCAGGGAAGATTGCATCGACTATGCTGAAGCGCGTGGAATTCCAGTTCCGGTAACCAAAGATCGCCCCTATAGTATGGATCGTAACCTTTGGCATTTGAGTCATGAGGGCGGGGATTTAGAAGATCCTTGGAATGAACCCAAACGTGACCTTTATTTACTGGGTGTTTCTCCAGAGGATGCTCCTGATGAGGCGACATACCTCGAACTTGGGTTTGAACAAGGGGTTCCGACCTCGTTAAATGGCAAGAAAGTTGCTCCAGTAACTTTATTGGAAACCCTCAATGAAATGGGCGCAAAAAACGGGATCGGAATTGTCGATATGGTTGAGAACCGTCTCGTCGGGATGAAATCGCGTGGTGTTTATGAGACCCCAGGTGGAACAATCATGTATATGGCACATCAGGCTTTGGAACATCTTACACTTGACCGCCTTACTCTTCATTACAAAGAACAAATTGCTTTAAAATATGCAGAAATTGTTTACGATGGAGTGTGGTATTCTCCACTTCGCGAAGCCTTAGATGCCTTTGTCAATGTGACGCAGAAAAACGTCACAGGTACAGTACGCGTGAAATTATACAAAGGAAATTGCACCTCAGCGGGTGTGAAATCCCCCTACTCTCTCTATAACGAAGCGTTTGCAACGTTTGGCGAGGATGGGGTGTATGATCAAAAGGATGCCAGCGGTTTTATTAACCTTTTTGGTTTACCTTTAAAGGTAAGGGCGTTAATGGAGAAAGAATCAGGATTGCGAAAATAAGATCGAAGACTAGCGCCGATACTCGGCGCTTTCTTCATTGATTCTAGATAAAATAAATTTTGGATAATTTGTAGATATAATACTAAAATAAAGAAATAAAGTGTTATCAGCGATGAAAGGAAGATGAGACGTGAAGCTCTGGGGCGGACGTTTTGAAAAGACTACAGATGCATTGGTAGAAGACTTTCATTCCTCAATTAGTTTCGACCAACGCCTTTATAAACAGGATATCTTAGGAAGTGTAGCCCATGCGCGAATGCTCGGAAGCGTTGGGGTTATTTCTGCAGAGGAAGCAAACCATTTGATTAAGGGACTAATTGAGATTCTCGAGGATATTCAGGCGGGAAAAGTTGAATTCGAGATTGGCGCAGAAGACATCCATATGAATGTCGAGAAGCTTTTAACGGAACGAATTGGGCCGGTGGGGAAAAAACTACATACCGGTCGCAGCCGTAATGATCAAGTCGCCCTGGATTTAAGACTTTATTTGAGAAGCGAGATTGACCAGACCAAAAGCTTGCTTGAGAAGTTGCTCCAAACTCTTCTCAATATTTCGGAAGAGCATCTTGAAACTTGGATGCCCGGATATACACATCTGCAAAAGGCACAGCCGATTACCTTTGCCCATCATATGATGGCCTACGTACAAATGTTTTTACGTGACCTCGGTCGTCTTAATGATACTCGGAAACGTTTAAATATTTCTCCTCTTGGATCAGGAGCGATGGCCGGAACGACGTTCCCGCTTGACAGAGAGAAAGTAGCCCTGGAACTTGGGTTTGACGGAGTCACCTTAAACAGCTTAGATGGGGTAAGCGACCGAGATTTCGCCTTGGAATTTTTAGCAACTGCATCCATCCTCATGATGCACCTGAGCCGAATATGTGAGGAACTTGTGCTTTGGTCCACTGGGGAGTTTCAATTTATTTCGATGGATGATGGATATTCCACAGGGTCAAGTATCATGCCTCAAAAGAAAAATCCAGATGTGGCGGAATTGGTGAGAGGTAAAACTGGGCGCGTATATGGTGATTTAGTAGCCCTCTTAACCGTTATGAAAGGGCTTCCGCTCGCTTATAATAAAGATATGCAAGAGGATAAAGAACAGGTTTTTGATGCTGTGGACACAATTCAAAAGTGCTTGCTGGTTGTAGAAGCGATGCTGAAGACTATGGTAGTACACCGAGAGGCTATGGCTTATGGAGCAAAAGGAGGGTTTACCAATGCTACGGATTTGGCAGATTACATGGCTAAGAAAGGGGTTCCTTTCCGTGAGGCGCATGAATTAGTTGGACGCATTGTACTACTCTGCAGTAAAAAAGGAATTGGGTTAGAAGAACTAAGTTTAAGCGACTATCAAGAGCTCTCTCCAATTTTCGAAGCGGATCTGTTTGGCGCAATCCGGATTGAACAGTGTGTGCGCGCTCGAAAGATAACGGGAGGGCCTTCGCCGGAAACGGTTGCTGAAGGGATTCGAGTAAGCAGAGCGGGACTTGCATGACACAGCGCTCGGTGCATACGACGCAGAGCAAACTAACCGTGTAAGCTCTTAAAGGGGGAGCGGGGTTCCCGACATAAGCGCCATCCTTGGCGCTATGTCGGCAGCTCACGTCCGTGTTCGCTGCCCCGTTTCTGGGGTCGCTTACACGGAAGTTTGCTAGACTGCTTACGTAAAGACCTCACGCTCGTGTCACACTGCGTCCTAGGCTTGGAGCGGGGAACGGTGGAACGTTAGACCTGCTTTGGAGAAGTTGAGAATTCGTATTTGGTGACGGGGGGTTCGGGGAGACGGCACATTCTATGTGCACAGTCTTGTCTCTGGGGCTTACACGGAGTTTGCTAATCTGATTACCTAAAGACGTAGCGCTCGTGTCACACTGCGTCCTGGGCCAAGAACCAGGGAAATACTTGATGCCGATGCACGAACCTCGAACCTCGAACTTCGATTAAGGGAGACGGCACATTCTATGTGCACCGTCTTGTCTAATGGGGTCGTTTTCACGGAAGCACGGGGCGGTTCATAATTTGTATTCGAGTAAATTGATACGTATTGGATAAATACTTTGGTAGAGCGAACAGAAAACACAAACACCAGAAATTGTCGAAATATTGATACAAAGAGGTGGCGTATGACTAGGCAAATCGAGAATATTGGAAATGGATGGAAATCTTAAGATAATAGTAATCTTATACCCGTATAGGGTTTGGATTGACTATGCACCATGCTTCATTACTGAGTTTTAGGCCTTGATTTTCTCATACTTTAAGAAAAACTGTGTATAATGTGGATAACCTTGTGGATAATATCAAAGTAGATCGGATTTCAAGGTGGATAAGCCTTAGAAAACGGGGGATAATGGAACGAAACCTGTGGATAAATCCGTAATGCATTCTCCTAAATACGACGATTTAGGCCCTTTAAACCTTAAGGAATTATCCTTTAGGTTTTCTTTCAGTCTAAAAGCAGGATATCAAGGGTAAAAGGTCGAATTTCTCACGAATGATTTTTATTAAGTTATAGTATGCTAAAGATTATACCGTTATCGAAAAAAGAATCTTGTGTGAGAGTGGCGAGGCAATTATCTATGGAAAATCTAACCATGTTGACAGACCTTTATCAATTAACAATGATGCAGGGTTATTTAGTGAACGGATGTCGTAATAAGGAAGCCGTATTTGATGTCTTCTTTCGAACGCTTCCGTTTAAAGGTGGGTATGTTCTGGCAGCAGGACTCGAACAAGTTGTAGAATATATTGAAAACCTCACCTTTGGAGAAGCGGATTTGGCGTATTTAAGAAGCCTAAATATCTTTGCGGAGGATTTTCTTGAGGAACTGCGCACCTTTCGTTTTACAGGGGACATTGATGCGGTTCCAGAGGGGACACCTGTTTTCCCATATGAACCACTGATTCGTGTTAAAGGACGTATTATGGAAGCACAGCTCCTTGAGACGGCTATACTTAACTTAATTAATTTTGAGAGCTTAATTGCTACCAAAGCGTCACGGGTGGTGACAGCAGCAAATGAGGGACCAGTTATGGAATTTGGTCTGCGCAGAGCTCAGGGACCGGATGCTGGGGTTCTGGGAGCACGGGCAGCTTTTATCGGGGGTTGTCAATCTACTTCAAATGTCCTCGCAGGAAAACGATACGGTATCCCCGTTTCGGGAACCCAGGCGCACAGTTGGGTCCAGTGTTTCTCATCGGAATTGGAGGCGTTTCGAGCCTATGCGCGAACGTTCCCAGATAAATGCTTGTTGCTTGTGGATACGTATAATGTCATAGAATCTGGGGTCCCTAATGCAATTAAGGTTGGGCTTGAATTGGAAGCAAAAGGTCACCATTTCCACGGGATACGTATAGATAGTGGGGATTTGGCATACTTGTCGAGGGCAGCCCGTCATATGCTGGATGAAGCGGGACTAAAGAGTGCAATTATCGTAGGGTCCAATGATTTGGACGAGGAAACTATTTTTGCGATTAGGACCCAGGGAGCTGCGATTGATGCCTGGGGGGTCGGAACGAATCTGATTACTTCCAAAGACAGCCCATCTTTGGGGGGGGTTTACAAACTGGCCGCTGAAGGGGAGCAGAATGTTTTTCAGCCTCGCTTAAAAGTCTCTGAGAACATAGCCAAGATCACAAACCCGGGAATTAAAAAAGTAGTGCGCTTTTACGACCGAGCAGGGAAAGCGATGGCTGATCTTATTGCTTTAGAAAATGAAGTTTTCCCAGAAGGGAAGCCTCTTACAATTTTTGATCCTGTTCAGACGTGGAAAAGAAAAACATTAAAGAATTTTCGGACTAGAGAACTCTTAATTCCTGTGTTCAGAGGCGGAAAACGGGTCTATGATTTACCAAAGCTCAAAGAGGTTCAGTCCTATGCCAGAACGGAATTGAACACCTTCTGGGATGAAGTTAAAAGATTGACTAATCCGCACAGCTATATTGTCGATTTGTCGACCAATCTTTTTGAATTAAAACAGCAATTACTATTAACGATTCATAATGATATTAAAGCAAATAATTTAAATCAGGGGGTAGAAAAAGATGTGGACAGATGAAGAATTAGCAGGCCGTATCAATCAAGCAGTGGACTGGTTACGTACAAGGGTGACTGAAGCCAAGGCAAAAGGAGTAGTGGTGGGAATCTCAGGTGGGGTTGACTCTGCTGTAGTTGCAGGGCTTTGTTGTCGAGCATTTCCGGATAACTGTATCGGGGTGGTTATGCCCAGTCATTCTAATCCGGAAGACAAAGAGGATGCCTTATGGATTGCAGAGGGCTTCGAAATAAGAACGGTAGAAGTGAACCTGGGTGGTGCCCATACTCAGATCATGGGACAAGTCAAGAACCAATTGGAAAGTCAACGATGTCAGTTAGAAGGGGAAAAACTAAGCCAGGGGAATTTGAAGGCCCGGTTACGTATGTCCACGCTATATGCCGTGGCAAATGCCCTGAATTATTTGGTGGTAGGGACGGATAATGCTCCCGAAAGTTATACCGGGTATTTTACGAAATACGGTGATGGCGGTGTAGATATCTTGCCGATTAGTTCGCTCACAAAAGCAGAGGTGCGTGCTTGGGCAAGGATGTTGGGGCTTCCCATGAGAATTGCTACCCGAGTACCGACTGCAGGGCTTTGGCCTGGGCAGACGGATGAAGCTGAAATGGGACTAACCTACGACCTGATTGATCGCTATTTATTAGGAGAAGAAGTCTCTTCTGAGGTCCAAGAACGAATTGAAACCCTCCATAGTCAGAGTGAACATAAACGTCATCTTCCTCCCAGCCTGGAACTGCCTAAACTGAAGGGGTTAGACTAACGTGCGTATTGGAGTAGATATCGACGGTGTTGTTGCCGATAGTTACCCATATTGGTTAACCGAATTGAATCTGCACTTTGGTAAGAACATAACGGTCATCGACGATTATGAAATGCATTTGGCTTTTGATGTATCGAGAGATGCTATGAACGACTACTTTGTCTGTAATGCGGAACGTTTGTTGATGTCTCCCAAACCTATAATAGGTGCTAAAGAAGGGATTGAGGCCCTTCTTAGGGAGGGTCATGAAGTGATCTATATTACGGCACGAACACTTGAAGAAAGGGATGTCACAATGCGTTGGCTCACGATGTGTGGAATTCCGCATAAGCATGAGCACGTACTCTTCGCGGGCTTTAGCAGCAAACTAGAGTTAGTTAAGCAATGGGGAATCGAGGCTTTTGTCGAAGATTATCAGGTGAATGCGAAATTGATTGCGGAAAGTGGAGTGCCGGTATTTTTATTGAATGCTAGTTATAATCAAGTGGAGCTCCCAAAGGGTATAACACGCTGTCACAACTGGGATCAAATTTTAGAAGGTATCCAGGCGATAGATTGTAAGGGCTAATGTAAATGACGTAAGAGGTTTAAGTAACATTTAACTATTAATATATGAAAAAGGGGTTAGCCACTAATAAATGGCTAACCCTTTATATTGTCATAAGTTAACTAACGATACCAACCCCGACTTTATAAATATCTCCTGCTCCTAAAGTAAGGACTAGATCTTCGGGTGTGAGTGTATCAGAAAGATAAACTCCAATGTCTTCCAACGTTCCAATGTAACGGGCCTGAATCCCTTGTTTCAGGATTAATTCTGCTAAAGTTAAGGAAGAGACGGTGTAATGATCCTGTTCCCGTGCCGAGGCAAAAATGTCAGCGATAACAACTTCATCCGCTCCTTGAAATGCTTGTGAGAATTCATTTAGGAGTTTTTCAGTCCGACTAAAGGTATGAGGTTGGAAAATCGCACGGATGCGACGATCTGGGAAGGAAAGGCGAGCCCCTTCAAGCGTCGTACGGATTTCAGTTGGATGATGCGCATAGTCATCTACGATCAAGGCACCATTCTTATTACTTCCTATGTGTTCAAAGCGGCGTTTTGTTCCATTGAACAGGCTCAGGTTGAATAAGATTACTTTGATGGGGATACCAATTTCATGGCACAAGGCAATGGTTGCCAAGGCATTGATAATATTATGTCTCCCGGTTACATGAAGATTAAGATCCCCTACATATTGCCCTTTGAGCAGGATTTTCATCGAACTTCGTTCGTCTTGAAATATAATATCTGTTGCACGAACATCCGCGGACTCAGAGAGCCCAAAGGTCGTGATTGGTGCATCTGATATAAGGGTTTTTCGATTCGGGTCTTCGTCCCAAACGTAGATATGGCCGTGCGCTGGTACCCTTTTTGCTAGTTCGGCAAATGCCGAAATTACATCATCAAGGTCAGTAAAATAATCTGGGTGATCAAATTCTATGTTGGTAATAAGCAAGTGTTCTGGAGAGTAATTGAGGAAATGGCGCCGATATTCACAGGACTCTGCTAAGAAAAATTCCCCTTTTCCGGAATGAGCATTACCACCAATGCTTGGGACATCGCTTCCAACAACAATGGTTGGATCTAATCCGGCTTGGAGCATTACGAGGCCTATCATTGCGGTCGTAGTAGTTTTACCATGTGTTCCAGATACGGAAATTGCACGTTTTTGGGAAAGTAAGCGTCCTAGATATTGGGGGTAAGTCAGTACCTCTATATTTAGCTCCAATGCCTTGGAAATTTCTGGATGTTTATTGGTATAGGCCGCCGAGGTGACCACCAAATCTACGTTTTCTACATTTTTAGGGGAAAAACCTAAAACGGGAATATGGGCACGTTCCAGGACACTATCCGTATAAAAACTTTCTTCTACATCAGACCCTGTAATGGTTGCCCCTTCAATATAAGTGCTAATTTGGGCTAAAGCGCTCATTCCGGTTCCTTTTATTCCAACAAAATGAATATGTAATGCCAAAGCATATCGTCCCTTCCGTGTATAACTCTACCCCCCATTATACCCAAACTTAAACCAAAAAGTATCATCTTTTACAAGGAAAATTTTAACTACCGGTTATTCACTGGGAGGTTTGCGTTCATAACCAGTGACCATCGCTTGAAGACGGCTGATATCTTCTGTAAAACTAAGATAAATATGAACAGGGATCGTCGCAAGAAAATAAATTGTAATAACAAACTTTATCCAACGGAGGACTTGGAAACCTCCTACCAGATGCCAAGCCCAAATTAAGTGCTGCCCTTGCCAATAGGAAACTAGGCCCAAGAAACTTGCAACCAGAAAAAGAATAATCCACGACGAATAGATTAACAATTGCCCGCTGTTATATTTCCTGCTGGGAGGGGGTGTAGAACGAAGGAAAAAATAATAGGCCATCATTTTAGGAAAAAGCTTGAGTTCATGGATTTTTGGGACTAACGATTTATCCCGTCGGATCAGGGCATCTGCAATTCTTAGGGCCACAAATCCCATGGCGAACCAGCAGAATACTAGATGCGCAATCAACACTTTTCCGAAATTCAAATTTAGAAAGTTCGCCGGTTTATGTAATTCAAGGCCCGTAAGGAGAACAACTGTCAGACTGACTGCGAACCCCCAGTGAAAAATTCTAACCCAAATTGGCTGTGATAGTATAATCTTTCTCTTAATGGATGCTTGTTTAAGTTCTTTCAAGACAGGCTTTCTAATTCTAATAAATTGCTTCATAAAAATGTTACCTTGCCCTCATTATATACGAATTAATTTTTACAATTAAGGGGGGAATGCTCTTATTCATTCATAATCAGACCTGGATTTTTAGCGCGTATATATTCTCACCGTCAATGATATGCACACTACATGAAAAGCAGGGATCAAAGGAGCGAATAATCCTACCCGCTTCCTTAAGGTCTTCCGATCGAATTATTATACCGAGTAAGGATGACTCCCCAACACTACGGGTTCCTGTTTCATCCCTTGAACCGAAGTTTAAGGCAGAAGGGGTAATGATTTGATAGTGGTTGACTCGCCCATTTTTCACAGACACCCAATGTCCTAAGCTTCCGCGCATGGATTCATGGAGTCCGATGCCTACTCCAGAATCTTGTCCAATTTTTGTATCAAGTGTTTCCGCCCCAGGTTCGAGACGGTTAAGCCATTCCAGTGTGGTATTAGCTATTCGTTTGAGTTCCAGTGCGCGCGCCCAGGTCCGAGCAATTGCACCATGACCGATGACCTCTTCTTTGTTGATAATAGCCCGTGCTAAAGGACCTACTTCAACTGGTTGACCACGATAGCGAGGAGATTTGACCCAGGTATATCCTTTGGGCTGGCTGCGATCGGGAACCGTATCCTCTTCCATGGGATGTAGAGGTCCGTGGAGTTTGTACCAAGCACTTGTAACATCTTCCGTGATATGTCTTTCATCAAAGTTTTCCCGTTTCCCCTGAAGGATTACGCCTTGGGGAAAAAGTGTACTCCCTTCCGGGCTTGGAAACCCCCCGACCGACATGTAATTGCCTATTCCTTTTCCAAGGTCAATGTACTCGGGATAGCGCTCCTTAATCAGAGTTACATCTGGAAGAAGGATTGCATCGATAAAGCCAATGATCTCCATCAAATACCCGCGATAACGATTTACCTTATCGGCATCAACTTCCATACTAGCACCACCGGGAACAAGTCCATGACCATGAGGGGCCTTGCCTCCGAAAACTGCAAAGGCGGCATGGGCTGCGCGAGAGATATCTATGGCCTTGAAATAGTGTTCAGTCATGGTCGCATTTTCTTTACCGGATAAACGCAAGTCTGATTCTGAATGGGGAACAAACGGAGCGATATCCGGGCCACGGAAATAATCTGGCAGGGTATATAGATAAATGTGACGGATATGGTTTTGGATAAAATCACTGGCCAAGATCAGATTGCGGACTAACAGTCCATTGGGAGGAACGTGCATCCCCAAAGCTTGCTCCACAGCCAGTGCCGCAGTAGTGGCGTGGGCGGAGGAACAAATGCCACAGATGCGTTGGGTGTAATAAGGCATATCCATTGCCGAACGCCCAATTAGAATTTGTTCGAACCCGCGATACAGTGTATCGGAGATAAAGGCGTCTTTAATTTCCCCGTCTTCGAGCCAAGCCTCCAATAACATGGGATTATGAATTCGGGACACAGGAAAGATGGTTCTCTTCTCCAGACTGATTCACTCCTTGTTTTAAGGTTTCTTTAGCCTATACTGATGGAAGGTCTTCACTTTTTTAACGGAACGCCGATGTTTACCCTTGCCGGAGGTCCTAAGTAGATTCTTTTGAATTCGGCCTTTATAGAGAGAAGTGGCAACATGTCCTACTAGAGCAACTGAGGTTAATCCAATAACCCCAAGTCCAATCGCATCAGTTGTAACCTTTGTTCCGCCAGGGAAGGGTACATCGGGTAAGTGGGCGGTAAACGGCGACATTAAATCCGGATAGCCGGGCTCAGTACATCCGATGCATGGCGTGTTACATCCGATCGGCCAATTGAAACGGTCGTTCCAACGGCGAATTGGGCAGTCAGCATAGGTGACTGGCCCTTTGCAGCCTACTCGAAAGAGACATGTTTTTTGTCCAATTTCCGTGGCGAAAATTCCTTGATCATAATCGTGCCTGCGGGGGCAACGGTTATGGATGGTTTCTCCATAAAAGAGTTTCGGCCTTCCGAATTTTTCTAGTTCTGGTTCACCATATAAGGCTAAATGGAGTAGGGTCCCCATAATCCAATCCGGATGGGCAGGGCAGCCTGGAACGTTAATAACTCTTCGTTCAGGAAGGATGTTCTGAACGCCTGTTGCTTGACTTGGATTAGGGTAACCAGCAACCGGTCCACCGTAAGTGGCACAGCTACCGATAGCAACGACGTATTTCGCTTTTAGTCCAATACGGCGGACAAGTTCCAGTCCGGTAATTAGTTTGCCATTATCATAAGCAACATGGTTATAACGACCAGCGTCACGTTGAATCATTGATCCCTGAACGATGAGAATATATTCATTGGGCATTTTATTATACGTTTCCTGAAGAATTCGATAGGCCTCATCTCCTTGAACTTGATTCATGCTCCAATCATAGCGCCAATCTACAATATTAGAGAGGATATCCGAAAATGTCGGCGTCCAAATATTATCAAGGGAGATACTATCTCCGGTACAAGTGCCTGTCTCAATCATCACCACAGGAAGTTTATTAACCTCACCTGCGCTTACTGCTTGGGCCAGGGGTGGGGAAATGAGCTCATAAAAGTTACCTAGAATAGCCCCTTCAATGACCAATTTCAAAAAATCCCGACGGCTTAGCATGTGACTCCCCCCTGAGAGGGTATTATTTCCATAAAGACAACAATAAACTCATTAATCTGTTCTAATTATAAAGAAAAATTTTTTCCAGTGCCCGAAGACACTGTCTTCGCACGTATTAGGCTTCTTGTTAGCGCCGGCCATGACGATAAGCGGACGAGCTTATCGCCACACTGCAACTCATTATGCATACTCCTGCAGTGTGGATTAGGCTGAGTGTCTCTGAAGCCATGACTCGAACAGGACGTTCAAGGTTAGTAGCGCCGCCCGAAGACACTGTCTTCGCACGTATTAGCTTTCTTGTAGGATGGCAAGGCACCGTGATGGCGAGAAGGGACCCTTCTCAGGCGCTTGCGGTGGCTTTATTGGTACAGATACTTCCAGAAAGTTTAAACATCATTTATACTTTCTGACTTGTATAAAAAAATAATATTTGACGAAATGACAGAAATGGAGTAAGATTACTATCGTCCGTGAAATGCCGATGTGGCTCAGAGGTAGAGCAGCTCACTCGTAATGAGCAGGTCGTCGGTTCGATTCCGACCATCGGCTCCATAGGAAACTTAGACCCCGCAAGCGATTGCGGGGTTTTTGCGTTTTGTGGAATCGACTCATTTTTACTTATCGTTGCAATAACGTTGCAACCCGGTTTTTTTACGTTGTTGTAAATTTAATTTTTTTCTTTTTTTGAATTCAAGTATAGATTTTAGGTATCCGTAAGTCAGTATGACCGAGTAGCTTCTGAGTGTTTTTAGGTCCTCGCCTTCTTCCAGGAAGTAGTAGTGTGGCGAAGAGCATTAAGTTTACATAAGGGATTCCACATGTTAGGCATGATTGAAATAATGATAGAAGTTCCGGTACTCCAAGCTTCGTTTGTTGGTAGTTTAGCGAAGCTGCGAATGATTAAAGAACCTTGCTGCGTATAAGGCGGAAACTGCGCAGTATCGAATTAATCAGAAACGAAAACTAAGAATGGGGGTGCGGGTGTAAATGGCTATAGGTGATGTAACTCAAAAGAAACTATTAGCACAAGCATTAAGCACAACAAATACAGCTAACGCGATTACCGGTGCAGAAAGCAAAGTAACAACGATCACTAGCATTACTTTAGTTAACACAAGCGCAAGCACTAGAACGGTGACTTTTATATATGTATGGTACGGCTGCAGGGAATACCTTAGCAATAATTCCCCTGGCGGCTTCCGCAACAGAGATTCTAACTGGATCGGAATTTCCATCAATTTCCGTCACATAACGACATATTTTAAAACACTTAATGACTTGAGTAATACAAAAGCCACATTCCCAATAAAGAATTTAGGTCTACTTTAACTATGAGGGCAAAGAAAAAAGACTATCTCTAGTCTCGTCTTTGCCCTCTGTAATTAAATTAAAGGGTTACAATTAAATTGCCGTAACCATCTAGTCCTAAAGCATTGCTTCGTACATCGTTGCTAATACATCCATGAGGATTAGATTATCCTCTTTGAGTTGTGCAACCTGTTCCTCAAGTGTTGGGCCTGGTTCGATTGACCCTGCCTCAGCGTGCGGTCTTATAGAACCACTTATTTGTGCTTGAAAGATGATTCTTACACTGGTTTTTATACTGATTTAAGCTGTGAAGAGCAGTCTACGACTCACCTCACCGTGCTTTGTAGTATATCTTTACCTCAAAGTAATTTTAACCAAGTGGTAAAAATTGCACACCATTTTTCATCACTATTTGTGCCGCCCGCGACAGCGGCGGAATGGAGGTTTTTATGAAAATGAGATTAAGTATACAAATTAAAAGAGTAATTATCATTGCTGTAACTTTGATTATGATGCTTACAATGAGTTTACCAGCGAGTGCGGAGATTACGAATATCAACACATCTCAAGTCCTCGCCGGTGGGCAATTGAATGGTTATGCAATAAGATCTGACGGAACTGTTTGGTCATGGGGGTATAACACCGATGGACAACTTGGTAACGATACGACAGTCCAATCGAACGTACCAGTCCAAGTTATTGGTCTCACCGGGGTAACGTCCATCGCTGGAGGATACAGCTCAGGTTATGCGTTAAAATCAGACGGAACAGTGTGGTCATGGGGGGAAAACGACTATGGACAACTTGGTAACGATACGACAGTCCAATCGAACGTACCAGTCCAGGTTATTGGTCTCACCGGAGTAACGTCCATCGCCGGAGGGCACTACTCAGGTTACGCATTAAAAACAGACGGAACAGTGTGGTCATGGGGGAGAAACAACTACGGACAACTTGGTAACGATACGACAGTCCAATCGAACGTACCAGTCCAGGTTATTGGTCTCACCGGAGTAACGTCCATCGCCGGAGGGCACTACTCAGGTTACGCATTAAAAACAGACGGAACAGTGTGGTCATGGGGGAGAAACAACTACGGACAACTTGGTAACGATACGACAGTCCAATCGAACGTACCAGTCCAGGTTATTGGTCTCACCGG
>LOEW01000078.1 GCA_001516045.1 Desulfosporosinus sp. BRH_c37 | reverse complement strand
CACTGTCTTCGCACGGGTTAAACCTTCTTGCAGCACTGTCTTCGCACGAATTAGCCTTCTTGTTAACGCCTGTCATGACTGATTCTATCCTAATACTTTCAGAAAAGACGAGGCAGTGGTTCTTACAGAACCTCTGCCTCTAAACAACGGAGACGCTTTGTTTGCCAATATTAACAAGATATTGACTTGCAATATCTTCAATTAAGTGGTTATTATAGGAAGAGTAAAGTGAAAATAAGGGAGCGATTCAAGATGGATTTGATGGACTGGGTGAAACTACAGACTCTTTATGATTCTGAGAAGCAA
The DNA here is from genome assembly GCA_001516045.1 of Desulfosporosinus sp. BRH_c37. GTDB lineage: Bacteria > Bacillota > Desulfitobacteriia > Desulfitobacteriales > Desulfitobacteriaceae > Desulfosporosinus. The sequence continues at coordinate 11,761 of LOEW01000078.1, read as the reverse complement.
GCCTTGAAAACTGCCAATATTGTAGCTACGACCGAAGCAAGGTTAGCTAATCAAGAACGTGGACCTCAGTATGAAGTGGAGACCCGTGTAGAACAAATTGACGAAAAATGGCAAGTGCTTTGGCGCAAAGTTTTCATTGGCAATAAAACAGGCTGTGGCGGAGGGTGTGAATCTTGCATTAGCGACCCATTACCCAGGAAAAACATAGCCAAGGTGCTACCTTTTAAAAGGCCTTCCGTTTAAACAAACTAAAACCCATAAGAGTATGTAAATAAGTCCAGGTCTTCATGCAAGATGTTTTTTGATCCCACGATTTGGGAAAATTCACCCTTAACTTTCTTGTCAATCGTAATTTCATCCTTTAGTGCAGAGTGGACGCTCTGCACTCACCATGGTTCAAGCAAATCACCGCTCTCCGCAAAGCGCATCGGCTGAGGCTCCCTCACAATCTTAATTCTGGAATCTAACCGTGCTTGAGCGAGGAGGTTTTCGGAAATAAAAATCTCATCCAACTTCAGAGTATTCTTAATCCTAAGCATTTTGATTGTGTTGTAATCTACATCACAACAGGTCTGGATGGCCGCTTTGATAGCCAGCAGATCACTCGGCATAACCATCGGAATCTTCGAGGCTTCCGGCACTCTAGACGTCAATGGGTTAGGATAAGTCTGATTAAAATCAAGCTTTTCAAACACTCTTCTAGTACACACATCTGCTAATCCCAGACCATGAAAATTTCCCTGGGTTTTCTCTGTCATATCTAAGACAACGATCCTTTGTACAGTAGGTTCACACTTTACTGCCGAGGTTGGAAAGCGGTTGATAATGTTCGTATCCATACCCAGGCCACTGATATTCTTGCCTATCTCATCGACGATGAGAACATCATAGTCTGTAAAAAGGATTTGCGGTAAGTAACCCCTAGCCTCCTGCAGGAGTCCCGGCTCTAGTGCTAATATTTCTTCTCTGGGAAGCGCCACAATCTTGCAGGTCTCGTCATAGGCATTTTCTAAAATGCCCACGCCGAAAATCACATTCGAATTCTCAATCGACACCCGGGCTAGGTCTTCTATTCTCCGGGACATCTGAGCCGGACCTGCGGCATGGCAGATCTCGGCTCCTTTTTGTTTGCCCAACCCAATCGCAATCATTTTAGCTAAGCCACTCTCATAAGACCCATGGAAAGATGTATGTGGTTTCACCCGTCCAACCACCACGGTGGCATCTGCCTTGGTGGCGGCATACTTGTCGAAGTAGACCTGCATCCCGCCGACCGACTCTCCCACTTGTACGACATCCATGCTGGAATAGATCGGAGCACCCACCGTCTTCTCACTAATTCCTAAGCTTCGCAGTACTTCATCTTGTCCCTCAGCCGTCGCACCCCCATGACTCCCCATGGTCGGAATGATAAATGGTTCTGCTCCCACAGCCCTTAAATTAGCCACTATTTCCCGAAGTATCAGAGCGATGTTCGCAATACCCCTGCTTCCAGCCGTGACAGCGACCCTATCCCCGCTTTTAATTCTGCCGAGAATTTGTGGATGTCCTAAGGTTTTCCTTAGTACTTGAGGGATATCTGTAAGTGTGGGTCTGGGAAAAATCTGCCTTATTCTGGCCATTTTTGGAATTTGTATCTGTTTAAGCAACTGCTCTAAACTCATCCGACAACCTCCTCAAACCACTCGTCAGAACCCATGGCACTCCAGGCCACCTTATCTATTTATCATTTACATTCTACACCTCAAAATATAATTTTACTATTGTCATTAATTCTCCCCAATTAAAATAATTCCTTCCCCGATGCACCAATTAAATGTTAAGAAACCGTGCTCATCACGGCTTCTTCAAGGCGTCCCCTTCCAACCCATTGCACAACTTCAGGGTTCGCGAGGCGGGAGCGCGGCTCTTTATGTTTCATAGCTCGGTTATTTTTCCCCAAACTTTATCAGCTAATTGAAATCTTTAGCTTAGTGATATTAACAAATGATATAATAATGATGTATTTATTATAATTCTGCAAATTCTTCAATAGAATATGAGTATTTAACCAAAAATATTTGATAGTATGGTAATTTACGACGAAAAGTCAATTCCTTAAAGAAATTTACTAAGCGAAAATTATATTATTTTGTTAATCAAGGAAACATAGAAGGTGGGAACATATGAATAAATATATCCTGAACAATCTATTATTTGAATGGCAAAACTTATTATCTTTAATTGTAACCGATGTTCCTTACCTTGTAGATACTTGTAACTTATCTGATGCTATTTCATTCTTTGTCAGCACAAGAGTACAAAAAGTATCTGTCTTAGATAGCAATGCTCAATTTATAGGGGTTTTGGATTCAGTAGATGTATTACAGGCTTTACAAAATAGAACAACTGAAACTTTACTTACTAAAGATTTAGTACACCAACCTCAGCTAATAATAAATGAAGGGGATCCTCTTGATAGTGTGTTTGAAATTATGTTAGAACAAGGTATTGGTCAGGCAGTTGTTATCACCAAAGAAGGTCAAATCTTAGGCGAGCTATTTCTTACTGATGTGTTTAACGCCATTTGGAAAGCTAATCTGGAGATAAACCTATTCTATAGTGAAGTCTTAGAATTGGGTAATAATGGTGTCCTGGTCATAGATACCCAGGGATCAACTGTCTTCATTAACAGAATTGCAGAGGAAATTCTCGGTTACAAAGCTAATCAAATTCTTGGTATATCAATCAGGAAGTTCTTTCTCAATTCTAAGACTTATGAGGTGCTAAAGACTGGCAAACCTCAATTAGATGGCCGGTTAAAACTTGGCGAGAAAACACTGAAGACAAACTTTACACAAATAGTTCTTAATGGCAAAATTTTAGGAGCAATCGCTGTCTTTCAGGATATTACGGAACTGGAAGCTGTTACCGAGAAGTTAAATGTTACTAAAAAGTTGAAAGCGACACTTGATTCTATTATTGAGAATTCCTATGAGGGCATTGCGGTTATTGATAATGAGGAGCGGGTAATAATAATGAACCAATTTTATTTAGACTTAATCGGTTTAAGTTTAAATGAAGTAATAGGAAAGCATATCCTCGATGTAAGTCCTACTTCGGGACTACCAAATACAATTAAGACAGGACTGGTGCAGATGGGTGAACCCTGGAAGATTGGCAGTCAAAATTTTATGGTTATGAGAGCGCCAATCATGCAGGGCGGTGAAATTATTGGTGCAATAGGTAAAGTCCTTTTTAAGGACATGGAGATAGCAAAAATGTTCGCTAAAAAGGTTATGCGTTTGGAAGATGACTTAAAGTATTATAAAGATGAAATACTCAAAATTCGTAATTCTCAAGATGCATTTGAAGATATAATTGGTGAAAGTGATAAGATTACCGCTGCAAAAACCTTAGCTTTTATTGCTACGAGAAAATCTTCTACAGTATTGCTATTGGGAGAAAGCGGGACAGGTAAGGAAGTGTTTGCCCATGCTATCCATCGTGGGGGATCACGGAAACATGGTCCGTTTATAAGTATTAATTGTGCCGCTGTACCGGAACAGTTATTAGAATCAGAACTTTTCGGCTATGCGGAAGGAGCTTTTACTGGTGCTCGTAAAGGCGGTAAACCTGGAAAATTCGAACTGGCTAATCAAGGAACAATATTCTTAGATGAAATCGGAGATATGAGTTTCTCAATGCAAGCAAAATTACTGCGAGTCATTCAAGAACGAGAAATTGAGCGTGTTGGAGGAACCCACCCCATTAAAGTAGACGTTCGCCTAGTTGCAGCATCTAACCAAGATTTATATCAAATGGTAATAGAACAAAAATTTAGGCTTGATCTTTATTATCGTTTGAACGTTATTGCAATTGAATTACCAGCACTTCGCGAGCGCCCAGAAGACCTCGAACCACTAATAGTGGCTCTGATCAAACGTCTTAATGTGCGCCTGGAAACTTCAATCGAGGGTGTTATTCCAGAGGCACTGAACCTCTTAATGAATTACTCATGGCCTGGCAATGTCAGAGAATTAGAAAATGTTTTGGAGCGGGCTATGAATATTTCGGATGAGCCTCTCATTAGAATGGAGCATCTTCCCTCTCAATTGAAGAAATCGATAGGCAATATTAATCCTGAATTGGAGGTAAAGACTTTGGAACAAGGGCTTTTTATTGCTGAAAGAAAGCTAATAATGGATGCCTTACGCCAAACAAAAGGGAATAAGGTCCAAGCCGCGCGGACCTTAGGTATTCATCGTTCAGTCTTATATAAAAAATTAAGCAGGCATAATCTATTATCTTAGATTGAATTTAACTAAAATACAGTTTTCATGTGTCTTCCTCTGAGGACACATGTCCATAGTTTGAGACATATGTTAAATCCCTTTGTTGTGCCAGAAAGCGTAGGTTTCCTCTTAAAAGTGTCCTCATATATATACATAATCTGATACTTAATCTAAAGACAAAAGACTAAATTATGCTTATATAAATGCCTTGTATTGGGATTATATAAGCATTTTTTTGAATTTAACCAACTTTTTTATAATTATTGGTATATTTCTTGCATTAACATAGTGATGCCTAAATATTCTAAATTATTTAAAATAGGAGGAATTTACGTGATAAAACGAGTTCAAGAACTTTATAACAGCAAAAAACGCGAGGTTAAAGAAGCAATCAAACTAATCAAGGATGGTGATTCTATTTGTGTGCCTTTGGGTGTTGGCGAACCCCCCACAATATTAACTGCTTTATCAGAACAACGCCGCGATTATCATAATGTGAAGGTAAGGCAACCATTTCCTCTCCGTAAATATGGTTACTATGATCCAGAAACAGTGGAAAACATTCAACACGTAAGTTGGTTTCTTAGCGGTACAAGTCGACAAGGTGCTAAAGAAGGTTGGATAGACGTTGTCCCCAGTAGCTTCTTTGGGATTCCGAGATTGATTAGAGACGGTTTTGTTGCGTGTGATGTAGCTATTACTATGGTCTCTCCTATGGATAAATACGGTTACTTTTCGGTAAGTCTATCACCAGATTACACTATGGCAGCAATCTCTAAAGCTAGGGAAGTTATTGTAGAAGTAAACCCCAATGTACCCTTTGCCTATGGTGACAATAAAGTACATATCTCTCAGATTACCGCACTAGTAGAAAGCCAAGATCCGATAATGGTAATTCCTTTACCTACTATAGGCCCTGTTCACAAAGCAATTGCTGAATATGTAGCAGACTTTGTTAAAGATGGTTCAACTCTGCAAATTGGACTTGGTGCTATTCCCGATTCTGTGCTTATGTTGCTAGAAGATAAACAGGACATAGGAATGCACACCGAACTGGTTACTGATGCCTTGATGCATTTATATGAGAAAGGGGTTCTCACAAATCGCAAAAAGAACTTTATGCCAGGTAAGATGGTTGCTACTATATCGCTAGGTTCCCAAAAACTTTATGAGTTTATGGACCGTAATCCTATGTTAGAAATGCACCCAGTAAGTTTCACCAATGATCCAAATATTGCTGGACTAAATGATAATTTAATTGCTGTCAATGGCTCGCTTGAAATTGATTTTCTTGGACAATGCAATTCTGAAAGTATAGGACCGGTACCCTTCAGTGCAACAGGCGGACAGCAGGATTTTTCTCATGCAGCTTTAAATTCTAAAGGTGGAAAATCCTTTGTAGTACTACCGTCAACGGCTAAAAATGGTCAGATTTCACGTATCGTTCCGACTTTGGCTGCTGGTTCTGCGGTAACTACATCGAAAAATAACGTAAATTATGTTGTTACTGAGTATGGTGTCGCCCAACTTCGTGGGAAAACTATAAGACAACGGGCTCAGGAATTAATTGCAATAGCTCACCCTGATTTTCGGTCAGATTTGACGATGACGGCTCGAAAGATGGGTCTAATGTAGACAACAAAGAAAGTAATTTACGGAGGGTTCCCTTTTTGTTTACCCATATATTTAAATACGTATAAATACGTATTATCATAGAAGGTGGACGAAGAAAAATATGTGACCGAAAAGGAAATTCTTCGATTACCCAAAATGGATGGTCAATATCAAACCCCACAGGATGCCGCTTTGGTATCCGGTAGGTTTTGTTATTGCCTACACAGCCTGACTAAGTGGACAAGTTGGATGCAAGTTGCAGTAGTTACAATGGGTCTTCTCCTTAAAATCAGGGAGATCACGGACTACTCCCATCACCATCGCTACCGACTTCCGTGGTATGACAAGTTCGAGTCGTTTAGATGAAGGCCGATACAATTATTGCTATTTTGTCAATAGTGTGTCAACTACATTTTCAAATAAAATAGGGGGAAATCACTCTCGTGGCTCCCCCCTCATCAAACAGCAGTTATCTGAATTTTGAACCGTTCGACGACAAGCTTTAGTTCACTCGAAAGTTCATTCAATGCATTCATATTCGCGCTGACTTCTAGACTCATCATTTCGTGTTAAGTTCTTCACCTTGAATTTACTCATATATAGTTATTTAAAAGATTCGATAGCGATATTAACCAAGTCTGAATCAAGATGACGAGTTTGTGCCATTTCTTTCATGATTTGTGTGATCTCTTTGGGGTCCAAGCCTTTTCGGTATGGGCGATCTGCTGCCAAAGCGGCATATACATCAGCCACAGCGATGAGTCGGGCTTCAAGAGGAAGATTCTCTCCCTTTTTTCCCAAGTAATAGCCTGAACCATCCAATCGTTCGTGATGTGCGGAAGCCAAAAACCCTAATGTTCGTAATTCTGGGATTTTGTCAAGAATGAAGGCGACGGCCACTTCCGGCTTTTAGCCTAGCACTGGCCCGTTCCCGCCAAAGCCAAAAGTTTTGCTTTTCTCCACCGTGCTCGTCAAGGCTCATGATGATCGAGAGTATACGAGACGCAAGGGGGATGCGTTCGCCCTGAAGCCCATTGGGTCCGGAGCCATCCCATGACTCACGGCTACGATGGATGACTGTGTCTGCTTGGATAAGTGAAGGGACTTCGAGGCTTAAGTTATATTCTTCTACGGCCTCACATACTGGGCACAGATCGTCCTTAGAGGTAATTGTGATGTCATGAAGTAGACCTGCAAAATATAGAGTATCTTTATCTTCTGTGGAAAACCCAATCTTCTCAGCTACACGCAAAGCTAGAATCGTTACATTTTGAGCATGTAGAAGTGGTTTACCCTCTGCAAGGTCTACAGCTAAAGAAAGGCCCTCTATGAAATTGGCCAACTGAATTTCTTGAGGAATTTCCTCTATCAATGATTTCACTCCCTAACCAACTTGTCATTCTGAAGTTCGAAATAGAAAAAATGTCTACAATAAGATATTTATCATATAAAAGGTAGAGTATTGAATTCCACATCTGTTAGGGATTTCCTGCAGAATTGTTTGATAAACAATATATTTTAGCAGAATAGATAGTATGATCCTCTTCACACTTGTTGTGATGATTTGATCCATGACATGCGTGGCGCACAACAAAACACCTCCAGGTATTCTACCGGAAGGTGTTTCTAAGGATGCCAAAATTCCATTTAACCACCCGACAAAAGACTATAGAAATAGACTAAATCTCCTTTTAATAGAACACAGCAAATTTATCGTCATACAACTTAGCTTTCTTTCAAAGTTTCAGTAGATTGTATATATCTTCAATCTCTAGATCATAGGGACACATATAACCACTTTCCTTTATCAGTTTAAACCATCCCAAATATCTAGAGCCTCAGTTCAACTAAATTCCATACGAACCAAGTTTTTTGTGACCTATAATACCCCTAGTTGCAGTCGGAATCGAACAAAGATAGCCAACGTCAATAACAGAACGATCAATAAAATCGTCCAGTAATCCCTTAGGGCAAATGAAAGTTCGCGCATTGATGTCCAAGTTCGCGTCAAGCCGTATCCTCGATTAAGCATCGCCATCGACAACGAATTGGCCATCATTATCGAATTAATAAACAAAGGAATCATAATCGGAAGGTACGATTGGATGGGACCGACGATCCCCTTCTCATTTAATTTTGTCCCACGTGCTTTTTGAGCTTCAAGGATTAGCTTACGTTTTTTATCTAGGGTCGGAAGAAATCGTATGGCCGTTGTCAGCATCATGGATACCTCAGCAGGAACTTTCATCTTATGAAAGAATTGAGTGAAATCATCCATCGACGTGGTCAACGTTAAAACAGAAGAAGCAATCATCATACTAATAAGACGAAAGATAAACGTAGTGCCCATCAGAAATCCCCCCACTGTTGCCCCCAATCTGTCTCCTGGCAGGGCATAAAAGAGGATCGCTTGGCTAGAAACCCGATCAAAGCGCTCAGGTGTAAACGTAAATCCTGTGATTAGAATAATCGATAGAATGATAGGAATCAAGGGAACCAACATTCCCCCGATCTTTCGCAGGGGGATTTTGATCCAAAAGGCTACAAGTCCTATAGAGAAAACGATCAAGAGTTGATATGTTGGATCTTGGAATAAAAAAGAAAGAATCATAAACCCTAAGAAGCCGAACATTTTGGTCCGTACATCTAGACGATGGATCAAGGTGTCTCCCGGTAAATACTCTATTAACATCCCGTCTTCTCCTGTCTTTCGAACATCGCCATAAACTCATTTGATTCAATTAAGGTTTTATGACCTAAAATATCCTTCAATTGCGAAGAGAGCCTACAGAGTTGGGGAGGAATAATGGCAGAGTCGACAAGAATTTGCTCCTTAGAAAAAACATCTTGAGGGGTACCATCTAACATAATTCCGCCGTCTTTCAAGACAATTACTCTCTTAGCATATTGGGCAACTAAGTCCATATCATGGCTGATCATTATAATTGTAGTCCTTGCAGTATGGAGTTTACGTATCAAAGCCATCATCATCTGAACTCCTGCCCAGTCCGAACCTGTGGTCGGTTCATCTATGATCAGCAGTTTAGGCTTTAAGACAAGAATTGAAGCTACAGCAATCATTTGCCGTTCTCCTTTACCCAAACTAAACGGATGAACACTACGGTACTTTTCTAACCCTGTATACTCAAGGACCTGATCGACTCGATCTTTGCTTTCCTGGCCTTTATAACCCGCATTTTTAAGGCCAAATTCTAATTCTTTCTCGACAGTAGTAGAGAAAATTTGATGATCTGGATTTTGAAAGACGTACCCGATGGTTTTTGACAAATCAGACGTATCATACCGTGAAGTATTCATGCCCTCTACAATAACCTCTCCACTGGTTGGTTTCAAAAGTCCATTAAAATGTTTGGCTAAAGTTGTTTTTCCAGCCCCGTTTTGTCCAATCAAAGCCACGAACTCGCCAGCTTTAATCGTCAGATTAATCCCTTGCAAAGCGGTCTGGCCTGAGTTGTACTGGTATATTAGATCACTGACTTGAACTGCGATTTCTGTTTCGGAGAAATATGGTTCCTGCTTAAACAGGCGATCCCTTCTCTGTCCTTGACCTTGCGCATGCCCGTGTCCGTGTCCGTGTCCGTGTCCGTGTCCGTGTTCGTGCCAATGTCCGTATTTAGGTAACAATGCTCTAATTAGGCCTTCCGCAGACGGGATATCTAAAGGGATTTCAGCAAAGGAAATCCAGCCCTTCTCGTAGAAATTCCAGCCGAGCTGACTGACTGGTAACGGCTTTATCCCCCATTGACGCAAGAGGGGAAGATTGCGAAAGAGTTCACTCGGCAGCCCTTTCCAGAAGACTTCCCCTTGGTTAAGTACGACGATCTCATCTGCCTTCTGAATCAGCTCTTCGCTGGAGTGTTCGACTAACAAAATAGTTAGGTCCTTTTTCCTGTGTAAATCATCCAATGTGGCATAGATTTCTGAGCGTCCTATCGGATCGAGTTCTGAAGTTGGTTCGTCCAGTACTAAGATTTCAGGTTCCATCACGAGGACGCCTGCAATCGCTAAGCGTTGTTTTTCTCCGCCTGAGAGTTCCTCAGTTAAGCGTTGATTGTATCCTTTAAGTCGTACCTTTTCTAAAGTTTTATTTACTCTCTGTTTAATCTCGTCGAATGGAACCAAGAAATTGCGAGGGCCAAAGGCAGTATCTTCCTCAACGGTCCGGCCAATAATTTGAGCCTCTGGATCCTGTAAGACAAGCCCAAGAACTTTAGACAAAGACTGTACTGCAGTTTTCCCTACATTCTTTCCAGCTACGCTCACCTGTCCTGTAAGTTTTCCCTCTAGAAGCTGGGGAATTAGGCCGTTTAGACATAGGCTCAAGGTCGTTTTCCCCGCCCCTGTGGACCCCATTAACACTATGAATTTCCCTTTTTCCACAGTTAAGTTTATGTTTTTTAAACTAGGTTCCTGTGCGTTAGGATAATAATAGGAAATATTACTGAGTTCGATCGCATTTTCAACGTGTTTTACAATCTTTACTGTTTCTATGGTTTTTATGGTTTTTATGGTTTCTTGAGTCTCTAAAGTCTCCACGGTTTCACCTCGTCACCTAAATGAGCCGACTTCCCTTAATTGCTTTGTAGGCTACTGCCGAAATAATGACGTTAAGGGCTGCTCCAACGATGAGAAAAGGCATTAATCCCATAACCCCTCCCATACCTATTATTGGAAACATAGCCAAGGATGATACAACTCCATTGAGGATAATTCCAACGATGACTGCGGGAATCAAACCGAGCTTTTCATTCACCCAGCGATAGGCCACAGCCCATAAGGCCATTTGTAAAGCAATATACAAATGGATCGGAATAGTCATAGGAAATCCGATCACCGCTGCCGTCAGCAAATGTCCAAAGGCGATGACAATAGCTCCCATTACTCCGCCAAAGGCCAGCGCAGTGAAAAATCCAGGTGCTGAATCCATACCAATGGTTCCTACCGGACTAGGGATCTTAATGAGCGCTCCCACAGCACTCAAGGCAATAAAAATGGCCATAATTGATAGTCTTTTGACATTCCAGGCGGAGAGTTTTAAGTCCTGTTGTTCTGTACTTAGATTATTCATAGATATTCCTCCTCAATTTTAATTCAATTTACCGATTTTCGTTAAAGGCAATAAAGGAAACTTTGATGAAAAGACATGATCTAACACCTCAGATGATAGGGATGCTAAAGACGAAGAAGAAAATATAAGACAGCTAGAAGGTCCGGCCGATTTATCCAAGTCGAGAGGACAAGCAGAATCAACGTCCAATCGGGTATTTATGGTGGAGGCAATAAGTTCTGCTTCTAATCGTATCCCTCTAGACCCTACAGGAATGATGTCATGAATACTTGAGATCTCTAAGAGAACCTGGATAGCTTTCACTTGTACAATTTCTGGATCTTCTGAATTGATGAGCTCAGATCCGACTTTAGGAAACCCTAAACAATAGACGTCATCTCCTGGTTGAGTAGTTCCTATACGCAACTTTATTTTCTCAGCCACCCCGATCACACTGATTCCGAGCCCAGTTTGCTGCGTTTTCATGTTTTTTTCCGTGCTGATCGCCATGGGTAGAGTTTTTAATCCGGCAGATTCTAGTTCAGCGTTCACCCCCCTTAATAGTTCATCCCCCGTCGGGTACGGCTCATTAGAAATAGCCACGGTTATTAATTCTGGCACTGCCCCAGTGGATAGGACTTCCAACAATGCCACCCGTGTCGTTAACCTTCCTGTAATAGTCCAAGGAACCTTATATTCATCTAATTCCTTCATACCAATCGCACCACAGGAATCACAGGAAGCCACCAAATATTGTGCATTGTTTATCGAAACAACCTCAACATCTCGACCAAGGTATCCCAAT
>LOEW01000077.1 GCA_001516045.1 Desulfosporosinus sp. BRH_c37 | reverse complement strand
CAGTACGCAAATCGAACCGATCAAAGCAACAGATGTTACGGGCTTTGACAGCACAGCGCCAGTCGAAAGCCAAACGTTGACGATCACAATTAGGGGCAAAACAATAAGCTACACTATTAAGGTAACTAGAGGTGACCTAAAAAGCTTAATTATAACAACTCCGGCAACAAAACTGACGTACAAAGTGGGTGAGCCGTTAGATTTAAGCGGCTTAGTCGTAACGGGAACGAATATGGATGACAGTACGCAGATTGAACCAGTCACAGAGGCCAATGTAACGGGATTTGACAGTAAAGCACCAGCCGCAAATCAAACCTTGACGATCACTATTGGGGGTAAAACAACAAATTACACTATTAAGGTAGTAGAACTGGATACGGTTAAACCTGTCATCACCTTGACGGGTAGTCAAGTTGTGAGTCTAGCCAATGGTGCTAGCTATACAGATGCAGGGGCCACAGCTAGTGATAATATCGATGGAGTACTTACTGGAAATATCGTAACTACGATTACTAATAGTATGAATACAGGATCGGCGTTAGACACGTTAGTAGCAGGTACCTATACCTACCATTACAATGTAAATGATGCAGCAGGAAACAAGGCAGATGAGGTAACGAGAACCGTGGTAGTAGCCACAGTTCCAGTCATTCTTCCTGATACAGTGCCACCATCCTTAACAATAGTGGAAACTAGCGTTGTAATTCCAAGTACATTAGCAGCAACAAGCAATGAAAAGGGCTTCTTTTATTTGGTACTAAAATCAGGAGCAAGAAATAATAAGATAGACTTAGATGCCCAATTAACCGCAGGTACAGGAACAAAAGTGGCGGCAGTCGAAAATGTTGTTGGAGCGATTCCGACAATAGGATTAGTACCTGGAGTTTATGTTGTCTATGGAGTAGATGAAGCGGGAAATCTATCATTGGCTTCAGCCGATGTAACATTAAGTGTCACAAATAGTGTTCCCATGGTGGTCGTATGTGGTTTAACGTTTACAGACACTGATACAGATGAGAATCAAATGGGTGGATCCATTACTTGGATAGCTCCGGCGAACGTAATTGATGTGACTAACTATGTAATCTATGGATCAACTGATGGAACAACCAAAGGAACTAAGTTGGGAGAAGTAACGGTTGGAACAAATACCTTTACGATATCAGCAAATACGCCTTTGGCTGGAGTAACTCACCTTGCAGTCTATACAAAGAATACAGTTGGAGAAGCAACAACGGGAGTATATGTATCATTTACGGATCGTAAAGTGGCATCAGGGTTAACAATTATATCTCAAGCTTCAACAAATGGAAAGACAATCATAATGGTAATGGAGACACCATTACCATTAAAAAGACTAGCTTATAAAAACTTCCAAAACGGTGTAGTATACATGCCGTATATAGGTGAAGAACTTAGTTGGATAGATCTACCGTTTTACGGAGAAATCGATGCAGCTAATGGAGACAATATTGTGGTGGCAGAGATAGATATAGAAACTAATTTGGTAGAAAGGGCAGGACAGACGGTAGCGGTAGTCACATCACAAGACGGGGACTATACGTATACCGTAACAGCAGGCAAGGCTATACTCACCAAATACACTGGGATTGGAGGAATTGTTACAATACCAAGTAATTTGGGCGGATATCCAATAGAAAGTATTGATGGATATGCATTTAGCCATTGCACAGGCTTATCATCAGTTAGTATCCCAGAAGGAGTAACAAGCATTGGCTACCAAGCTTTTACTGGTTGCACAGGCTTAGCAACTATTAACCTTTCTGAAGGAGTAACAAGTATTGGCTGGGGGGCTTTTACTGGTTGCACAGGTTTAACTGCTATTAGCTTACCGCAAGGAGTATCTAGTATTAGCACCGATGTTTTTAACTCTTGTACGAGCTTAACTACTATCACAGTAGCTGTTGATAATTTATACTACACAAGTATAGGCGGCGTGCTTTATAACAAGGCAGGGACTATTTTAATAGCGTGTCCTGGAAGCTTAACAACCGTTAGCATTCCGGAAGGAGTAACAAGTATTGAGTGGGGGGCTTTTTCCGATTGCATAGGTTTAACTGCTATTAGTATTCCGGCAAGTGTAACAAGTATCGGCGCCCATGCTTTTTCCAATTGCAGAGGATTACCAACTATAAGCATACCGCAAGGAGTAACAAGTATCGGTGACATGGCTTTTCAATACTGCACAGGCTTACCAACTATAAGCATTCCGGAAAGTGTTACAAGTATCGGCAGCGGGGCTTTTTCCGATTGCAGTGGCTTAACAACTATAAGCATTCCAGATAGTGTAACAAATATTAGCGACTTGACTTTTTCCTATTGTACAGGCTTAACAAATATTAGTCTTCCAGAAAGCGTTACAAGTATCGGGGCTGGTGCTTTTTGCGGCTGCACAGGCCTAACTACTATTAGATTTAACTCGGCAACAACGACAATTGATGATGATTACAATACAATTCCAGCCACAACAAAGATTATCGGATATGACCCTTCAACCGCAAAAGATTATGCTACAAATTATAACAGACAGTTCATAGTTGGTGCTCAAATATCAACAGTACCGACAATAGCAAATGGGACAGTGAATCCGAGCGTTGAAATAACACTAGCGAACGATACTTTCACTACTGAATTCTCAATACTTATAAATAATTGGACTATAGATACAGGAACAACTAGCCTAACAGTAGGTGCAATCTCAAGAACTGACTCCACCCATGTAGAGATTCATTTTATTGGAACTGCTACAGCAGGGAATATATCTATACTGGCGAAGCTAGAAGCGCTTACAAGTTTAGTCGCAAGTAACTCAATAAATATTGTGACAGATACGGTAGCTATGACTATGCGCCTTAGTTTAAATGAACTTATAAATGTAGATAGCAATGAAAACCAGACGATTAATAATGGCCATAGCAAGGAGTCGTCAATCAGCGCAGATGGGCGTTATGTCGCTTTTACCTCATCTGCTTCCAATTTAGTATCCTCGGATACCAACAATATGGAAGATGTATTTGTCCGAGACCGGCAGTTAGGGACAACGGTCCGGATAAGCGTGGCCAGTGACGGGATGCAGGGTAATTTAGGCAGTAGCAAGCCCAGCATCAGCTCAGACGGTCGTTTCATTGTATTTGAATCAGGGGCAAATAGCCTGGTTTCTGGGGATACAAACGCTGTCTCTGATATTTTTGTTCGCGATCGTGATGCTGATCAGGATGGAATTTTTGATGAACAAGGGGACCCGGTTGCTGTTAGCACAATTCGAGTGAGTGTCGCTAGTGATGGTACCCAGGCTAGTGGTGGCAGTTTTTGGGGAGCGGGAAGCACCCGCCCGGTGATAAGCGCGGACGGGCGCTACGTAAAATTTGAGTCGTGCGCCGCCACTCTCGTAGCTGGGGATACTAATAATAAGTATGATGTGTTTGTGCGTGACTTACAGAATAATACCACTGAACGGGTCAGTATCTCCAGTGCTGGTATCCAGTCTGATGATGAATCTTGGTATGCTTCCATGAGTGGGGACGGCCGATATGTAGCTTTTAGTTCGGGATCGGATCTACTGGTTCCTGGGGTAACTGATTACGGCATCTTCCTCCGCGACCGACTGACTAATACCACGACCTGGCTGACATCTGGAGGCGACCCTTACCTGAGCGGAAACGGGCGTTTTGTTGCCTTTGATGCGGACGATTCTGCTGCCTTGGTTGCTGGGGACAATAATGTTTGTTATGACATCTTTCTCATGGATCGCGACACTGATGAAGACGAAGCCTTTGACGAACTAGGTTCTGTCTCAACAACTAGGATTAGCTTGAGTGCTGCAGGTGTTCAACCAAACGATTCCAGTTTTGGGCCGACGATCAGCCAGGATGGGCGATTTGTTAGCTACTATAGCAATGCTAGTAACCTAGTACCTAATGATACCAATGATTCCAATGATGTTTTCATCTATGATCGCCAGACAGGTATAACTAAATGCGCCAGTATTACGATAACCGGCGTACAGGGAAATGAAGCTAGCTTTGAGCAATCTGTGCCGGTGAGCCTCGTGGATAACAAAAAGGTATATGTGGCTTTTCCATCCGATGCTGATAATTTAGTAGTAGTCGACCTCAATAACGAAACAGATATTTTTATGACAGGTTTTGACTTCGATGCTCTTCCTGATACGGAACCACCGGTAGTTCCAGACGATCTAAGTATGGAGGAATTGGGTCCTAGTTGGGTAAAACTAGCTTGGAGCCCGGCCACGGACAATTATTATATAGGAGGCTATGATGTATACCGAGGAACATCCGCCTCAGGTCCATTCAGCAAGCTGGCAACAGTTGACAGTAACACAACCAGCTATTGGAATACAACTTTGACCCCGAATATGGATTACTTCTATTACATCTTGGCTGAGGATTTAGAAGGGAACCGGTCAACCCCACTGCCTACTTTTCTAATTCATACACTTGTTGAATCGGCGGCTGCCCCTGTAGCTGTTACATTGGCGGCCGGGGATTATCATTCTGTTGCGATCCGAGCTGGAGGAACGATTTGGTCTTGGGGAGAAAACAGGTACGGCGAATTGGGTAATGGCTCAGATACAGAAAGTCTCTATCAGGTTCCGGTTCTTGGACAATACGGTATCGGTGTATTGGACAATGTGGCTGCAATCAGTGCCGGGGAGTATTATACTGTAGCTCTTAAGACAGATGGAACCGTCTGGGCTTGGGGGAAAAATAACCGTGGTCAGCTTGGAGACGGGACAACTGATGAGCGCTACACGCCTGTACCGGTCTTAGGACTGGGAGGGGTCGGGTTTCTGACAGGTGTGAAAGCGGTGGCTGCATCAAACGGCGATGGACATACGCTGGCACTGCGCAGTGACGGCACTGTATGGGCTTGGGGTGTTAACTACTATGGAGAGTTGGGAGACGGTACGAGTAATCTCAGTAGTACCCCTGTAGCAGTCAAAGGGGCGGATGGCCAGGGCTATCTTACGGATGTGATTGCGATTGCAGCAGGAGAGGAATTTTCCCTGGCTCTAAGAAGCGATGGAACTGTTTATGCCTGGGGCAAAAATGTTTCGGGTCAGTTGGGAAATGGTACTTCAGATTGGGATGATCATACCTTACCGATTCAGGTGAAAAATTATGCGGGCACCGACTTCCTCACCGGGATCACAGCAATTGACGCTGGAGAAGGTTTTTGTCTAGCTTTAGACAGCAGTGAACATGCTTGGAGCTGGGGGGACAATTATTACGGCCAATTGGGAGATGGCACCACCACAACCAGATATCTTCCGGTTCAAGTTAAGGATGGGAGCGAATACTTAACCGGGGTTTCAGGTGTAGCTGCTGGAAGTAATCATAGTATAGCTATAGTTGATAACGGAACCGCTACTTCTACTTGGGCATGGGGTTATAATTATTATGGTCAATTAGGTAATTCCAGCACTTCTACTTCATCTACACCAGTTCAGATCATTGGAATCGGGCCAGTCTTTCTGCTTGCCGGAGGCTATGATCATTCTCTGGCCTTAAAAGATGATAATTCTATTTGGGCCTGGGGAGCCAATTATTATAGCCAATTAGGGTATGATGCAGGATTAGACGAAAAAAGCGAGCTACCAATGGTTGTGGGTGAGTCGAACTGGGCCCCGGTGGTATGGAACGTAAACATCCTTGGCAAAGCCGTACCAAATCAGTCGATAACAGGTTCATATACCTATCTGGATGCGGAAGGGAATTCCGATTCTTCGACATTCCAGTGGTACTTATCCGAGACGCGGGATGGAACCTATCAACCAGTAGCGGATGCGGTTGATCAATCCTTTGCTGTGCCTGACAGCTATATAGGGAAGTACCTTAAGTTTGAGGTGACTCCTGTTGACTCCTCAGAAGTACTGGGCCGGGCCGTTACCAGCAAGTTCCTGTTGGTATCGAACGATGATGTCGGGCCAACGCTCCAAACCCCGGTCGTCTCTCCTTGGAGTTATTCGGCTGGCATAAGTGTTAATTCCAATGAAGTGGGTACGGTTTATTGGTCTGTGCTTCTGTCTTCAGCACAAGTGCCCGATACAGCTACTGTTTTGAGTGGTAGCGGTGCGCTTAGCTACGGAAGCAAGGATTATCCCACGGCAAACCAGGATCTCACATTTAGTGCAGATAATCTAAGCAGCGGCGAGTCATATAAGCTGTATGTCATAGCTGTGGATGATGCGGGCAACGTCTCTGTTCCAAGTTGTGAAACTTTTACAACTTCGAGTGGTGGCGCTTAGGTGTTATAGAGGAGGGGCTGACTCGTGATAAGCCTAGAAGAAACCTAAATTTACTGACTGGCGTGCCGACATAAAGGCGGCGTAAACTTGGGCATAGGTTCCGATTCGGAACTAATGAGGGATTAAGACAAGCAAGGAATAACTTGAATTGGGGGAACAGAAATTGTTTGAAGATGCCTTTTACATCCGCCGGATGTGGAGTTTTTCTCGGGCACTTGATCTCGGTTTAGTAGATGATGAAATCGAAAAAGGTTTAAAGATCTCCCTGGGGAAACGGCACGGAGAACGTGTCGCTTATATTGCCATGCGTTTGGGGCGGCACCTAGGACTCAGTAAGAAAGATTTAGTTCATCTTACAGTTGCCGGGCTGTTGCATGACATAGGGGCGCTGGGCTGCTTTCGAGAGTATCATGGGGACCGGCGGATCATGGAAAAACATTGCCTAGAGGGAGCATTAGCGGTTGAGCGTTTCCCGGCTGGATCAATTATTGCCCTCGCGATCAAATATCACCATGAAACTCCCGATCCAGAGCATAGTGCTTTACGTGCGCTTCCTGAAGAAGTACCTTTGATGGCACGCATTTTGTCCTTAGCCGATAAGATTGATCTTCGTCTGAAGCGGAGACTATCAAACCAACGGGAGCGAGATGAGATCACAAAATGGGTCACGATGGAAACTGGGACAGTTTTTTATCCCGAAGTTGCCGCTGCGTTTAAGCGGGTAGCACAAAAAGAGGCATTTTGGTTAGATATCGAGCAATCCGATCTACTCCAGATTGCTTTGGGGCTCTTGTGCGGAAAGTGGCAACTTCCGGCGACGAATGAATTAGTAATTGGGGTTACAGACGATTTTGCGGTGACCTTTGCTGATCTGATTGACCAGAAAAGCCAGTTTACGGCTCGCCACTCACGATCGGTGGCCGAGACAGTGGAACGTTTGGCTAAGGGGCTGGGCTGGAAACAGGATCGGCTACATGAAATTTATATAGCGGGCTTACTTCATGACTTGGGTAAGCTTTCTATACCCAATAAGATCCTGGATAAACCGGGCCCACTTGACCCAGATGAAATTGAGATTATTCGCACGCATACCTACTATACACATCGCTTATTGACGGAGGCCGGTTTTCCAACACGGATGGCCGAATGGGCTGCCCATCATCATGAACGTCTCGATGGTAAAGGGTATCCCTTTGCTTTGGTGGGGAAAGAAATCGATGAAGGGTCCCGTTTGATGACGATTGCAGATATCTTTACAGCTCTAACGGAAGATCGACCTTATCGTCCGGCGATGACTCCGAGCGAAGCAATAGCGTTAATTCAGCGTGGAGCGGGTACGATGGTAGACTCAGACTTGGTGGACTTGGCGAAACGGGTCTTGGTAAGCGATTTGTGAGATACAGCGCTCGGTACTTACGACGCGGAGCATTCCATTATATATAATCAAAAATTGATTTTAATATTTGCAGAGTGTTCTTTCCTGCAAAAGTCCCGGCTAATTCCGTATCAAAGCCAGATATGGAATCAGTCGGGACTTTTGCTTAGCCGACAGCAAGTGGTAAAGAGTGTATTCCCGTTGATTTAAGGTTCCGTCGGATTTATCGTTACAGAGTGACAGGCTTTAGAAATATTTGCTTCTTTTAGAAAATCTCAAGGTGAATACCCCCATAAAAAACAGTTAGCTCACGAATATATAACCGATGAACCATTTCGGTTTTAAAAAGGAGAAGGAGGAAAAATTAGTGAAACGCAAAACCAAAGTTCTAATGTCACTTGTTTGTATGGTTAGTCTTATCTTTTCATTTTCATTGGTAGCTGTAGCCTCACCGGGTAAATGGAAATCGGCTTCACATCGTTTCTTCGGACATGATCGATTTCAGACTTCCACTTCAATAGCGAGTGAGCTTGATGATGGTCAACAGGTACAAAATATTGTTCTGGCCTCTGCTTATAACTTTCCGGATGCTTTGTCAGCTAGTACTTTAGCGTATCAACTTAAAGCGCCAATTATCCTAGTCAGCCCAGGATATAAAGACTCGATGATCAGTTATAATTTTGTGAAGGATCATTTGGTCGCAGGGGGTACGGTTACGATTGTCGGCGGAACCGGGATTATTTCCAAGAAATCTGAGCAATGGTTGCTTGACAATGGTTTCTGTGTTAATCGTTTAGGAGGAAAGGATCGTTTTGACACCAATGCTTTGATAGTTAATCAACTGAATGTTCCTCAGGGAACTCCGGTTATTATTGCCAGCGGGACAGATTTTCCGGATGCTTTAGGAATCTCTTCGTTGGCTGCAAGCAAAGGTTGGCCTATCTTACTGAGCAATCCCTCTTATCTTACTCAATCTGTTCAGAACTTTTTGGTCAGTGACCAACCGACCGATGTTTATGTCGTGGGCGGAGAAGGGATTATCCATAATGGCGTGTACAACCAAATCGCAACCCTTTCGCCCAATTCAAAAATCCAACGGTTAGGTGGTTATGACCGTTTTGAAACCTTATCTTTGATTCTAAACAAGTTCTATCCAAGTCCTACCCAAATTTATGTTGCTAATGGTTTTGATTTTGCCGATGCACTCTCCGGCAGTACGCTTGCTGCCACTAATAATGCTCCCATTCTTTTAGTGGATCCCAAGAGCAACAATTTGCCGAGGAGTATATACGACTACTTAATTACGCTGAGAAATAATAACGTGCATCCGCAAGTTAATGTCTTAGGAGGAGAAGCTGCGGTGCCGCAACGTCTGTTAGATCAAATTAATGATATCTTACAAAACGGTGGAGAAACGACAACACCCTCGGAAACGTTGACGGTGAGCAATCCATCGACCGCGGGATTTACGGTAGGAGTGAGTCCTGCCATCAATAATATGACGGTCAATGACTTCACGCTTCTTGACAGTTGGGGAAATCCGGTAACCATTACCAGCGCAACCGCTTTAAATGGCGGAGCAGCGTATGCCCTTAATGCATCGTTAAACGCAGGTCAAACTTACACTTTAAGGGCAGCCAAGACAGGTTATACCTTCGCAACTGCACAGTACGTGGTCGTACCTTTGACAACACCCTCGGAAACGTTGACGGTGAGCAATCCATCGACCGCGGGATTTACGGTAGGAGTGAGTCCTGCCATCAATAATATGACGGTCAATGACTTCACGCTTCTTGACAGTTGGGGAAATCCGGTAACCATTACCAGCGCAACCGCTTTAAATGGCGGAGCAGCGTATGCCCTTAATGCATCGTTAAACGCAGGTCAAACCTACATTTTAAGGGCAGCCAAGACAGGTTATACCTTCGCAACTGCACAGTACGTGGTCGTACCCTCGACAACACCTTCGGAAACGTTGACGGTGAGAGAACCGTCGACTACAGGTTTCACAGTAGAGATGAATCCGGCACTGAATGGTTTGAATGTAAGTGATTTCATACTTCTGGACGATAGCACACATGTGACAATTAGCTCGGTTTCGACAACCAACGGTGGCATGACCTATCAGATTGCCGCGACGTTGTCAGCGGGTCATACCTATACGGTCACAGCGACGAAAAGCGGCTATTACTTTGGGACATTTAAAAACGTAGTCGTGCCTTCGGCGGCTACCGTTTCTAGTGCAGTGATTTCGGACAGCAGACACATCGCCTTAACGATGAGCAATGTTTTGACTGGCTCCATAGGCGATCCTACAGCTTTTACGGTAGCGGGGGTAGCCTCGGTACCATCAGTTACCAATGTTGCAGTATCGGGGACAACGGTTACCTTAACTCTGAGCTCGGCGATTGTGAGTACAGATGCCTTTGTCACTGTTAGCTATGCCAAGACAGGGATCTACGATCTTACGAACGGCGCTCCAGTAGCAAACTTCAGTATTTTGGTCGGTAATGAATAATGTGATTCGACGCTCGTAATCGAGGTTAAAGGTCAGGAACTGGATTTAGATACAACTATATGTATTCAGACAAACAGCAGCAGAGTCTTTCGCTTTCAATGCGAAGGACTCTGTTGCTGTTTTCGTTGAAACGCACCAAATCTAGTATAGTTATTTTTAACCTAGGGTTACGGTATATCCATTAAAGCTACAGGGACTAGGGATCAAGGGCATTTTCATGGTATGATAATGTATATGCTTTGCAAAATTATATGTGGTAAAGTTGTATTGGAGAAAACTGTTTACTTTTGGAATTGGATCTGAGAAGAAGGGAAGTTTGGCCTTGTTTTATCCTTTTGAAATGGAACGCTATCTTGAAACATTGCTGGGTGAACGGGACCCACTGCTTCGAGAAATGGAAGAGCAAGCTTTGCAGGAAACGATTCCGGTCGTGACGCCGACAGTCGGGAATTTCCTCAATTTACTTGTGTCAATGTGCAAGGCGCAGGAGATTTTAGAAATCGGCACGGCGATCGGATATTCTACGATCTGGTTAGCGCGTGCAGCGGAAAGAACCGGCGGGCATGTCACAACGATTGATATGAACAAAGCCAGACGCGCTCGGGCACTTGTATACTTTGCACGTGCGGGTATTCAAAACCTTATTACTGCTTTAGAGGGGGATGCTCGTAAGATTCTTCCGAAGTTGGATTCTACGTTCGACTTTGTTTTTATTGATGCGGCTAAAGGGGAATATTTAGAATACTTAAGTCTTATTTACCCATTAATTGCACCAGGGGGGTTACTGGTGGTGGACAATGTGCTTTTTCGCGGTTGGGTGGTTCCGGGCAGTACTTTTACCCCAAAATATGACCGAATGGTGAATGGATTGCGCCAATTTTTAGATGACCTTTGCCAGAATCCGGACTTTACCACCACTGTTTTACCGTTCGGAGATGGGGTATCGGTTAGCCGACGGCAAAACGCGAAGTGCGATAATCGGTATTCGACACAGGAACCACGGTAGAGAGGGCGGGAGTGCTAGGGGAGGTAAAGAGAGAATTGAAAAACGTCAGTTATTCGCTAATTGGAGGGATTTCGGAGCAGCGTCATGGGGAGATAGATGTTCTAAGGGCAGTTGCGATTGTGTTAATGGTCCTCTTTCATCTTGTTTATGACTTGAAGACGTTTGCTGGAGTTAGTATTGACTATCAATCCCCGCTCTGGTTTTGTATCGGAAAAGTCTCCGCACTGCTTTTCATCTTTATCTCCGGTCTTTCAAGTGGATTTAGTAGATCCCCTTTTAGGAGAGGTCTAAAGGTGCTGTTCTGTGGCATGGGCATCACGGTGGTGACCTATCTGTTCATGAAAGATGAGTATGTACGCTTTGGGATCCTACATTTTTTAGGAGTAACAATGATCTTGTCTCCTCTCCTAATTAGATTGCCTTCATGGACTCTTTGGGGCCTTGCTGGTTCTTCCGTTGCGCTTGGATTTTGGTTCAGTGAGCAAGTATTAAAAACGAGTCTTTTGCTTCCCTTTGGCCTAATGTATGATGGGTTTGGTTCCATGGATTATTATCCTCTTTTCCCGTATTTAGCAATGACCATCTTAGGTATTCTTGTTTATCACTATTTATACGCCCAGCGGACAGGCCCCCGATTTACATTACGGAAAAATACCGAGCTAATTCGATGGTTGAGCAGGAATTCGTTAGGGATCTATTTATTTCATCAACCCCTACTTCTGCTCATGATATTTATTATTTATCGCCTTTAAGGCATTCAAAAGAGTTTAACTGGACTTTTCTGGGAAGTGTTAAATACATAGGCAAGATTAATATACAAAGAGCTAGGGGAGGGTATAGGCTTGGCCATGTTTGTGCATGAGCATTTAATGCAGGCGGTATATTTTGCACCTCGTGGAAAGAAACGGCTTCTTGTGTTGGGAACAAATATTCAACAACGGTATTTAAGCCCTGAGGATAAGCTGATTGGGTTCGTGGGAGATGCTGGGGCTGGGAAATCGTTGCTCATTAGAGGCATGTTTCCGGGGCTGGAATTAACCAATGATGACGATGGAATTAATATTCGGCCCTTGCCTTTAATGGAGGATGCTGAGCGTGGACATTTCCGCTATCATACCTATCATTTGGATGTTCGTTTTGAGTCGGCGTTTACGCAACCTTGGAAAATTGCCGAAGCTATTCAGAAAGCAATATCGACTGGACACCGCGTGGTCGTCGAGCATTTTGACCTTGTCTATGCTCAATTGGAAGTTAATGCTGAAGTATTGATAGGCGTAGGGGAGGAAGTGATTGTAACCCGTCCGACGGTGTTCGGTCCAGAACCACATAGCATTGCTAATATTGTCTTTGAGTCGATTAAGTATAGACGAATGGCTCATAGTGCCGAGGATATTACGTCGATGATCCTAGAGGAAATGGGTTTATCAAAGCCCGACGTGCATAGTGACATTAAACACGGTTTTGTCTTAGAACTACCGGAAATACCAAACATAGATTTAGACTTAGTGGAACAACGAGTTTTGGATTTAATAAAGGCAGATTTGCCGATATGTTTTGCGGATGACGGACACATTCGGGTCGGAGAAATGCTGTATACTTGTACAGGTCCGCGTATTCATATTAGGCGTACCAGCGAAATTAAAGGTTTCCACTTACTTAAGGAATTCCGGTTCGATTCTATTGCGAAACTCTATACGATAGCGGGTATTGTGGGAGAAGAAACAACGCCTACTCGTTCCATTGATTTGCTCGGAGGGCGTAGTCCACATATTTAGCGTCACATGAGCGGTCCCTTCTCGCCGTCCTGCAATAAGGTTAATACGTGCGAAGACAGTGTCTTCGGGCTACAGGGACACTAGACCTAATCCACACTGCAGGAGTATGCTTAATGAGTTGCAGTGTGGCGATAAGCTCGTCCGCTTATCGTCATGGACAGCAGATTGGCGTTTCTCGTTCTACTCTGGTAAACTAAAGTGAACCCTATATGAAGTTATGAAGAACCCCTATTTATAGTAATGGGGGTCTTGAAAATCGGATAAGATATAAAAAGACTTAGGTGAAAGAAAGGTTAGGTTATCAATATGCAACGTACTCAAGGTCGAGCTTATGATGAATTACGGACTGTTAAAATTTCTCGGCAGTTTACAAATATTCCAGAGGGTTCGGTTCTCATCGAAATCGGAGAAACTCGGGTCTTATGTACCGCCAGCGTAGAGGAAAAAGTTCCTCATTTTCAGAAAGGCTCAGGTAAGGGGTGGGTTACTGCAGAGTACGCGATGATTCCGCGAGCGACACAGGCTCGGACTCAACGTGAGGCGAGTAAAGGAAAACTTACCGGCCGTACGATGGAAATTCAACGTTTAATCGGGCGGGCACTTCGATCCGTGGTTGATTTGAAAAAGCTTGGCGAAAGAACAATCTGGCTGGATTGCGATGTTCTACAGGCGGATGGTGGAACTCGAACAGCTGCCATTACTGGAGCATACGTTGCCCTAGTTGACGCGGTTCAATTTTTGTTGGAAAAGAAACTTATTCGAACAAACCCAATACAGGATACTCTTGCTGCCATCTCCGTGGGGAAGGTCCAGGGACACGCGATTCTGGATTTAGCATATGAAGAGGATTCTCAGGCAGACGTAGATATGAATGTGGTCATGACTGGTGCCGGAAAGTTTGTGGAAATCCAGGGAACCGCGGAAGAGACCCCCTTTGACCGTGCAGATTTGGATACCTTTTTGCAACTTGCCGAGAAAGGCATCCGCGCCTTAATGGAGGTTCAAAAGTCGGCAGTGGAAACTACGGCATGAAGATACTACTTGCGACTCAAAATCAGGGAAAGGTCCGAGAACTTCAAGAGTTGCTCGTGGATGAGGGGATTGAAGTGCTTTCTTTGCTTGATATTCCAGACTGGGAAGATGTGGAGGAAAATGGGGTAACCTTCGCAGACAATGCCTCACTTAAAGCTAGAGAAGCGGTCCGGAGAACAGGGCTGATTGCCCTTGCCGATGATTCCGGTTTAGAAGTCGATGCCCTGAACGGTGCGCCGGGAGTATATTCTGCGCGTTATGCCGGGGAGCCTAAAGATGATGAACGCAACAACGACAAACTACTTCATCTCTTAGAAACGATCCCAGAGGAGAAAAGGACGGCGCGTTTTCGTTGTGCGTTGGTAATGGTAACACCATTCGGGGAAGAATATTTGACAGAGGGCGCTGTCGAAGGGCGAATTTTGACCGGGTGCCGCGGAGCGGATGGATTTGGCTATGACCCTGTGTTTTATCTGCCGGAATTTGCTCGAACAATGGCCGAGTTGACTCTGACTGAGAAAAATACGTTAAGCCATAGAGCTCAGGCGTTTCGTAAAGTAATTCCGATGTTAAGAAACCTAAAAACATAAAACCTAAAAATATTTTCTTTGCTTCTTCTTGACGAATAGACAGAGATGAGCTATACTAATCAAGTCACCAATCGGGGCATAGCGCAGCTTGGCTAGCGCGCCTGCCTTGGGAGCAGGAGGCCGGGGGTTCAAATCCCTCTGCCCCGACCATGAACTTCCCAATTTTCTCGATCGAAATGGTTACTTGGGTTGACAATCGTAATCCTTGAACTGCGCCTGTAGCTCAGTTGGATAGAGCATCTGCCTTCTAAGCAGGTTGTCGGGGGTTCGAATCTCTCCAGGCGCACCAAATTACTAACTCTATGGTGGGTGTGGCGAAGTGGTTAACGCACCGGGTTGTGGTTCCGGCATTCGTGGGTTCAAGACCCATCACCCACCCCATAACGAAAAAGTTGCATCAGACTCTATGTCTGGTGTTTTTATTTTTACTAGTATGAAGGTATAAGTGCAATTAAGCCTACCGCTGGCACCTGATGGGTCCTTTCTTGCCATCCTTGACGGTACTACCTAAATCCCGCGAAGAATTAACATATACCAGTATTTTAGCCATGAAAATGGCGAAAATACTGGTATATGTTCGTAATATAGCTTGAAATC
>LOEW01000076.1 GCA_001516045.1 Desulfosporosinus sp. BRH_c37 | reverse complement strand
GTCAAACGTTGCTCCTCCCCAACATTCTAAGGAGTAGTACCCGACGTTATCAATTTCTTCGAGAATAGGGGCAAACTGTTCGAAGGCCAGCCTTGTAGCGATCAATGATTGGTTACCGTCTCTTAAGACAGTTTCTGTGAAATTTACTTTTCTCATTTTTCCACCTCGTAAATCTTTTCTAAAGTTATGAAAACCAATTGAAGTTCAATGTTTATTCAGTGAACTCGTTCAGCTAAAGCTGAACATCGAGTCTTCGGTGGGGGACTCTAACCCCCACCGAAGCAGAATACGGGGTACCCACTCCCACTTATAGAAGTGGGAGTCTTACGATTAGATAAATCTAATGCTAGCATAAATCTAAGAAAGTTCAAGGATAATACAGTATTCATGGTGCAAGGCATCTTAGAATGTTGGATATTGAAAAAGTTAATGATATTTAATTAGCGATCTGATCGTGTCGATAAACTGAACCCTGCATTCGGCATCTTCAAAGATTCTTTTTCTCAAGGCAAAACTAATTTCCAATTGAACCCCTTTACCTGTACACCCCCGATTACATATATTTGTAGCCCTTTCACCGCGATATCTTTGCTCGCTTTCTTTCACGATAAAACCGTGGTCTTGGAGTGCGACTCGCAATTCGTTACGAAGCGTTGAATCCAAGCCGCCAATCATAAGGAATTCTTCGATAGAATTTTTTAGACCGTGAATTGTCATCACTGTTTGGGCTTGTTGAAGGCCTTGCAGTAACGAAGGTTCATCAAAGTTATGACTTGTAATATGAAGCCTTCTGATATCTACATCTTTTATACCTTCAAAAGAATACCATGCAATATCTTCACCTGCAATCCATTTTGCAATTTGTGAGGTATATGGTTCAATATTTCCACCGTGTGGAGCAACGATTATGACAGAATGCCAATTACGACTAGTTTTTATGCGATAATCCCGGTCTTCTTGTTCGTGTAACTGTAACTCTCGGAAATTCGTGTAAGTATCGGGCATTACAGTCTTCCTTTCCAACTTGTTGTAGTCATTCTATCATTACAGATTGTTGACCTCTATAGGCAGGTCAAACTGTGCTTGGTCTGGAAGCCTAACATATTTCAACACGCTTACAATAAATACACTTACCAAATCTGGGTCAAACTGTAAGGCTGCATTTTTCTGCAATTCTTCTATTGCAATTGCTTCTGGTAGAGCACAACGATAACTTCTTTCACTGGTCATGGCATCATAGGTATCCGCGATGGCTATGATTCTGGATTGAAGTGGTATTTCTTCCCCTTTTAGGCATTTTGGATATCCACTTCCATCCCATTTTTCATGATGGAATAATACGTATTCTGCCATTTCTGACATATCATTTACCGTTCTAAGGATTCTATAACCTATTTCGGGATGACGCTTAATTTCTTTCCATTCATCGTCTGTGAGTTTCCCCGGCTTATTAAGAATACTTTCTTCAATAGCTATTTTTCCTATATCATGAAGTAATCCAACAGTTTTAAGTTCCTCGATTTCCCCTTCAGGCAAGTTAAGGGCTTTACCCATCCTTTCGGATAATATTGATACTCTGTAAGAATGCTTTTCTTCTCGTTTATTTTTTTCGTATAGAGCATTAATGATTGCATTAATTGTTTTTCCTCTAATACTTGGACTTTCAAAGAGTTTCTTCTTATACATTTGATCTTCAGCTTTTTTTAGAATATCTTGAATTTTTTCTTTCTCATTTTTCTTAACTTCCCAGCCAAAAGAAACGGAGAAATCAATTGAACCAATTTTTTCTTTTAAGGTCAAATTTTTAATACGATTGATAATCCGTTCTGTTTCATTTATACCCGTCTTGGGCAAGAGAATAACAAATTCATCCCCTCCGAGTCTTGCAATAATTTCATCGGCTCGGCATCCTTTTGATATTACTTCTGCTACTTTCTTAAGAAGTTCATCTCCTACAGCATGCCCGAAGGAATCATTAATAAGCTTAAGCCCATTCACATCTGCCATCACAATGGTTAAAGGAAAATTTCTTTTTACATCTATTCGCTTTAACTCCTCTTCAAAAAATCGTCGGTTATATAACCCAGTTAATTGGTCATGATAACTCAAATACTCCAATTGCCGTTCCATTGTTTTTCGTTCACTGATATCCCTCCACAAAGCATGAAATACTTTTTCTCCGTGAAGTAAGATAGATGTCAGCATAACCTCAACTGGAAATATGGTACCGTCCTGTTTTTGATGCCACCATTCGAATTTGGATTTTCCATTCTTCATAGTAGTTATAATTTCTTCGATTCCTCTTTCTTCTGAAAGTCTTCCATCGGGCTGATTCTTTGGTGAAATTTCAAGAAGTCGTTTACCAGATATATCCACTTTAGAATCGTATCCCAGTAATTCAATAGTTGCTTGATTACAGTCAATTATTTTATTATCTTTAATTATAAGTACTGCATCTGAGGAACCTTCAAATAGTTTTCTAAAGGTATATTCGCTTGCTTTTAATTCAACCTCAGTCTGTTTACGATCAGAAATATCTTCAATTACACTAATTAAGTACTGTTGATTAACGGAAGATTCTCTGACCATAGAAACAGTTACATTTGCCCAGATTACTGTACTATCCCCTTTGACATATTGTTTTTCCATTGAATAAGAATTGAGGTTGCCCTCAACTAATTTTGTTACGTAGTCGATACTCCTTTTAACATCATCTTCATAGGTTACTTCTTGAAATGTCAATTCTAATAGCTTGCTTTGAGTATATCCAAGAATATCACAAAGTTTCTTGTTTGCCCGAATAAAGTTTCCCTCAAGTGATAAATGACAGATTCCGACTGCTGCCTGTTCAAATGTAGCCTCAAACTCCTTTTCAGTTTTCCTTAACATCTCATTGCTTTTTTGCAATTCTTCCATTGAGGTGTTTAATTCCTGATTTGTAGAAGTTAGCTTATTTTGACTGTCTCGCAGTGCCTTAGCTATACGTTTAAGCTCATTTAATTTGGAAATGATCCGGCCAATAAAGACAGTGGCCAGAGGATATATGATCAAGATTGGAACTCCTATCAATTTAATGGTTTTGATGCCTGAATCAGCAGGAAGTGTAAACATCAACAAAATCATCGTCACATGAACAAGGGCCCCCATAAAGATCAGTTGTCTCGAAGACTCTCCTCCATCTTCACGTGGGCTTTTGGCATGAAAAATAGTCCCCCAGATCGCTGACGAAATAATTACCAGAACACCCATTATGGCGCCTTCTCCACCTTGTTGAATACGAAGAATAAGTGCCATTATCCCGGCTATCGTCGCCGCAATTGGGCCAAAGAAAAATCCAGATAAGCTGATCATCACTGAACGACCGTCAAAAATCAACCCGGGTGCCACTACCAATGGGTGAAGCATTCCAATCACAGATGCACTTCCAAAGAGTAGCCCTTGCAATAGTGCTTTGTTCCAATTCTTATTTCCGCGATGCCCAGTATAACCTGCTATAATACATAATGCCATTGGAATACTAAGGGTATATAGAAGCTCAAACAACATTTTCATCCCTGATTCTCCTTATAACATTATGGATAATTAATTCTACATATAATTAATCATCGCCAAAGGATTACGAGCAAATTGCATTTTGTGCAAAAGCTTAATATATCTGAATATTCTACATCATTCCTTAAATTCCTCCCATATTCGTTAAAACAGTATGCTTTTCCTAAACTAGCCCCAACCTGTCTCTGACAAACTTCCCGATTCTTTCAATGGCTTCCTTGGCTTCCGGTGTTTCCTCTGGATTTAACAAAAACAAAATGCTGTAATTAAGATAGTTTCAATCTTCTCAATTACAGCAATTAATAGTTGATAATTTTTAATCGTTCTTCTCCAGCCATTCAATGCTAACCCGATTGCGGCCTTCATGTTTTGAACGGTAAAGAGCCCTATCCGCTGCCAAAATTAAATCATCCGGCGTGTCAGCTTGTCCTGCGAATCTGGTCACAACCCCAAGGCTAACAGTGACATGATCCGCACAGAGAGAATTTATATGCTCAATACCTGCCTTCTCGATACTGGTCCGTAATTCCTCAGCAATAATGCCCGCCCCAACCTCGTCAGTGTTAGGTAAAACCACAGTAAATTCTTCTCCTCCATATCGTGCCGGAAAATCACCAGGACGCCTCAAATTCTTTTTAAGCGTAGTTGCTACCGTTTTTAGACAGTCATCGCCTTTAAGGTGACCGTATGTATCATTAAAAGCTTTAAAGTAGTCGATGTCGAGCATAATCAACGAAAGCGAAGTTTTTTCCCGCTTGGAACGCCTACTCTCTTGAAGAAATTCCTGATCAAAATGTCGACGGTTAGCTATCCCTGTCAACCCATCTAAATACGACAGATTCTGCAACATCTCATTAGCCGCTTGCAATTGGCGCGTGACTTCAAGCAGCTCAGTTTCCCGGGCCTTACGACGAGCAGTCTCATGCTTTAATCTCAATGCCGAACGTACCCTCGCTAACAACTCCACCCTTTCAAGAGGTTTCTTAATGAAATCCATAGCGCCTGCGGAAAAAGCCAGCTGCAGATCATCCTTTTCCGTTGTAGCAGTCACCATTATGACTGGTACATCTGCCAGCCATTCTCTCTTCTTAACTTTCCGACATGCTTCAATCCCATCAACTTCCGGCATAATGATATCCATCAAAATTAAGTCGATCTCGACTATCCCTCGATCTGAATAACCATCGACTAACTGATAGAGTTCCCTTGCCGACTTGACAGTAATTACGTCTAAATAACCCGCCGTTATTAGAAAGGCTTTAATCACCTCTAAGCTAAAAATTGTATCGTCCACAATAACAATAGCCATTTGCCATCCTCCCTACGATTTCGGAATCTTCCCTTCTATAATCACATTATCAACTCCCGGACATATGTTTAAGAAACTGTTCTACCCTACTGAAGAAAATATTCTTTAATTTTAACAAAAATCCTGCTAATTATAAATTGAAATATTCCAAACAAAGTCGACAATAAATACGTAATTTAGCAATATCGCTCCCTTAGAAAATTTGTAAATTGATAATTATAGATACCTTCTTAAAATTGAAAAGAGGCTGCCTTTTAGTGATGCCCATAGACATCATTTTAAAGTGGCCTCTTTTAATTTCAAAAATTCATTTTAGTTAAACTAATCCGCTAACCCAGAAAAATCCAAGGTAGCAAAAAGGTCTTCAAGTGTCTCCGCCCGCCGTATCATTTCAACATTACCGTCCATCTTGAGGAGCAACTCTGCCGAGCGTAATTTTCCATTATAATTAAATCCCATTGCATGGCCGTGTGCTCCAGTATCATGGATAACGGCAATATCACCAATATCCATTCTAGGTAGCGCCCTATCTATTGCAAACTTGTCGTTATTCTCGCACAAACCCCCTGTTACATCATAAATGTAATCACACGGCCAATCCTCTTTCCCCATCACAGTTATGTGGTGATAAGCGTCATAAATACCGGGACGCATTAAGTTGGCCATACAGGCATCTAAACCTATATAATTTTTATATATTTCTTTCTTATGCAATACCTTAGTTACTAAATAGCCATAGGGACCCAAGATCATCCGTCCGCTCTCCATGGCGATCTTCAAAGGGTCCAACCCCTTATCCACAATCAATTTGTCGTAAGCGTTCTTAATCCCTCTACTTACAGCCTCCAAGCTAACCGATTCTTGCTCCGGTCGATAAGGAATACCAATACCCCCGCCCAAATTAACGAATTCAATTCTTATCCCTAACTTATCGTATATCTCCCCGATAAGTTTAAACATCATACTGGCTGTCTCAATAAAGTACTTAGAATCAAGTTCATTGGATATGATCATAGTGTGGATCCCGAAGCGTTCTGCTCCTTTTTCTCGGGCAGTTTGATAGGCTTCAAAAATTTGAGCCTTTGTTAAACCATATTTAGCATCAGCTGGTTTACCAATAATCGCATTTCCCCCATCGCGTAAACGACCAGGATTATAGCGAAACGATATAATTTTAGGCATACCTATATATTTTTCTAAATAATCAATATGAGTAATGTCATCGAGATTAATGATTGCGCCTAATTCTTTGGCCTTTTTATATTCGTTAACTGGGGTATTATTAGAGGAGAACATGATATTCTCATCAAAAATTCGAGCCTTTTCCGCTAAGATAAGTTCTGCCATTGAACTGCAATCCGCTCCGAATCCCTCCTCACGCAAGACTTTAAGGATATATGGGTTAGGTGTTGCTTTAACTGCAAAGTACTCTTTGAACTCAGGTGCCCAACTGAAAGCTTCAATTAACTTACGGGCATTTTTCCGAATGGCCATTTCATCGTAAATATGAAATGGTGAACCATATTGCTCGATTATTGTCTCCAAATGTTCCTTGCTAAAAGGTAATATTTTCTCCGGCACTAATGTTCTCCCCCTATTTCAACGTTGGCAATTATTCCTTACGGCACCTCATCGTTGGATCGCATAGTATTATTAATAACCGCACCTCTATTAAAATTATCAAGTTGTTATATTATGCAACAATTTTTTATTAAATGTCAATCTATTATTACTCGTATTCAATGAATAAACAAAAACCAGACCTAAACTGATCTGGTAAATAATTTCAGTGGCCACCCTATACTAGTGACTTAACCTGCTAAGGAAAGCCTTAGTCCGTTTTTCCTGCGGGCGACTAAAAATATGAACTGGAGAGCCTTCCTCGACAATCCGGCCTTCATCTATGAAGATTACCCTGTCGGCAACTTCCCTAGCAAAGCTCATCTCATGTGTCACCACAACCATGGTCATACCATCTTCTGCCAACTGTTTCATGACTGTGAGAACTTCCCCGACCAGTTCGGGATCAAGAGCCGACGTTGGTTCATCAAAAAGCATAATTTTAGGATGCATTGCTAGCGCTCTAGCAATGGCTACTCTCTGACACTGCCCCCCAGAAAGCGTTGCTGGGAAGCAGCCCCGTTTGTCGGAAAGGCCAACCTTCGAGAGCAACTCCTGGGCAACTTGGATTGCATCATCCTTCTTCTGTTTAAGCACATGAACGGGAGCTTCCATGATATTCTCTAACACAGTCAAGTGAGGAAAGAGATTGAATTGTTGGAACACCATTCCCACCTGACGACGAATCTGCTTAAGACTACCTGACTTCCTTTCAAGCGGTACGCCGTCAATCAGAATTTCTCCTGCGGTCAGTGCCTCTAGTCCATTCAAACAGCGCAGAAATGTACTCTTTCCGGAACCACTCGCTCCGATCAGCACCACAACCTCGCCTGCAGACACTGTTGCATCGATACCGTCAATGACTCGATTCCTGCCGAAGTCTTTAACTAGACCATTAACATCGATCATCGACCTTTCCGGCATTAATGCCAATTCCATTAGTAACACCCCCTTGTCCTGTTTTCTTTAGATAATCGCCATTCAAGACTACGTAAAGCAACTGATAACACAGTAGTCATCATCAAATAGAAGACCGCGGCGGCGGTGTAGAATTCCATAGAGGCAAATGTCACACTGGCAAAACGTTGAGAAGTTTGAAGAAGTTCCGACATCGTAATGACAGAACAAAGGGATGAGTCCTTCAAACTGATGATAAACTGATTGCCTAATGACGGTAACGCTATCCGCAAAGCTTGGGGGAAAATTATCCTGCGCAAAGTCAGGAATTTCCCCATGCCAAGTGATGAAGAAGCTTCTGTTTGTCCTTTCGGGATGGCTTCAATTCCCCCCCGAAAAACCTCGGCGAGATATGCACCGCTGTTGATTCCCAATCCTAGTACGGAAGATGCAAAAGCACTTAATGTGATACCTAGCTGTGGCAACCCAAAATAGATGAGAAATAGCTGAACAAGTAGAGGGGTTCCCCGAATCAGCCAAATATAAAAATGTGCGATAAATCGCAGAGGCGTTTGAGATATCTTCAGGAGAGCTGCGACCAGACCAATGAGGATACCAAAAGCAATTCCCAGTACTGCGAGTTCTATAGTCAAACCTGCCCCTTGCAACAAATATGGCAGATATTTAAGAATGATGCTAAAGTCGAGATGCAATGCAATTTACCTCCAGTCTGATCAGAGTGATCCCTTTGACTAATTCTTGTTCAGGCTTAACGGATATCCGCACTGAAATATTTTTCGCTAATTTTTTTATAGGTTCCGTCATTCAGCATTGCCGTCAAAGCATTGTTTACAGCCTCCAGCAGTTTGGGACTATCTTTGCGAATCGCGATACCCATCTTCTCCGTATATAACAAATCGCCCACCAGTTTATAAGGGTAATTGTTCTTTTTAATGGCATTTAAACCGACAATTTTATCAGTAATTACGGCATCTAGCCTTCCATTGGCCATATCATTAAAGGCATCAGGGTCACCTTTATACGTCTTTACAGTTGCCCCCAATTCTCGTGCTTTCGTTTCGAATGTAGTACCCAGAACAACTCCGACTGTTTTGCCTTTGAGATCAACCCCTCCGCTAATTTTCGAGTCAGAGGGCACAATAACTTGGGCTCCCGAACGGTAATAAGGTGTACTAAAATCCACCTTCTCCAACCTCTCGTCCGTAATTGCCATGCTCCCTAAGATCATATCGAACTTGCTGGTCGTCAAACCGGCAATGAGCCCATCCCATTCGGTTGCGATAGGTGTTGGTTTGACGTTAATTCTTTTGGCGATCTCCTGCCCTATTTCCACATCAAATCCAGTAAGCACGTTCTGCTCGTTATAAAAATTGAAGGGCGGGTACTGCCCACTCATGGCATAGGTCAACTTTCCGTCGGCCTTAATCCGGTCCAAGGTTGTTGTAGTGGCGGCAGAATTACTCTTTGAGGCACCACAGCCAGTCGCTACCAGCAAGATTAAGGAAACAAGGATAAGTGTAGTAATTTTTTTCATTCTCTACCTCCTCAGAAAGTGTATAGTTTTTCACAAAACACAAACTCAACTCAAAACGCTTTATACAACCAAATAAACCACCTCCGAAGACTGTAAGGCATTCACAAAATCGCGAATGTCTAACAACCTTAAATTATTTTATAAGTTGTTACTCACGTGAACTATACCATATTTTACAACTTAAGGTCAAATATTAAAGTGAGAAATTTTGCGATTATTTTGGGTTGACAATTACTGCCTAACAACTTATCATTAATTTATAGGTTGTCGGCTTTGGGGTATTCGAGCATTCTGCTAACAGGGGAGAGCTTGCATTTATTCTCGAAATACTTTTGTATGACCGAACGAGGAGGTAGATCAACATATGAACGTACAACAACAAACATTATGGCCCCATATAAGTGACGAGCAATGGAATGATTGGCACTGGCAAATGTCAAACAGAATTATTGACCACAAGGGATTACTTAAATCTATGTCCCTATCTTCCAAGGAAGCCGAACAAATTGAGCGATGCCTGGTAAATTTCCGCATGGCAATCACTCCTTACTACTTTTCCCTGATGGATCCCCTGGATCTTAATTGCCCGATCAGAAAACAAGCAATTCCTTCAATCCACGAATTGAGTTCATCCTCATGTGATTTAGAAGACCCCCTGCACGAAGAAGCGGATTCACCTGTACCTGGACTGACACACCGCTATCCGGACCGTGTCCTGCTTCTGGTAACAGATCAATGTTCAATGTATTGCCGACATTGCACCAGACGAAGAATGGCCGGACAAACCGACAAGGCTTTGCCTTTGAATCGATTCAAACTTGCCCTAGAATATATCCGTGCCAACCCACAGATACGTGATGTATTAATATCTGGAGGAGATCCACTTACTCTTTCTGATGAACGATTAGAGTTCATCCTGTCCAATCTACGTTCCATTCCCCACGTCGAGATTATTCGGATTGGAACAAGAACCCCTGTAGTTCTTCCCATGCGCATTACGGATCACCTCATCCGGGTTTTGCAAAAATACCACCCGATTTGGATTAATACACACTTCAATCATCCCCAAGAACTTACCGTTGAAGCCCGTAATGCCCTGAATAAACTGGCCAATGCCGGAATTCCGCTGGGAAACCAATCCGTTTTACTTAAAGGTATCAATGATTGTCCAGTGGTTATGAAAAAACTGGTCCATGAACTAGTAAAATGCAGGGTGAGGCCCTACTACTTGTACCAATGCGACTTATCCAGCGGTATAGAGCATTTCCGGACATCGGTCAGTACAGGTTTGGAAATTATCGAAATGCTCAGGGGACACACGTCCGGTTTTGCCGTTCCAACTTTTGTGGTCGATGCCCCAGGAGGTGGCGGTAAAATCCCCCTGCAGCCCAACTATTTGATCTCGCAATCAAATGACAAGGTCATCCTGCGTAATTATGAGGGAGTCATCTGCGCATACCAAGAGCCTGAAAATAAAACAAGCCCCTGTAAGACATGCTCAAACACCTGTATCAGCTCTAAAACCCGCAAGATTGGTCTTGCTAAATTGCTGAAAGGTATGCAAATTAGTCTGACCCCTCAAGAAAACATGCGACAGGAGAGGAGAGAAAAAGTTTCTGGCACTTGGGGAGGAAGAATAAATGCTTAACACAATAAGCCCAGTGAATTTGTCAAGCCCCTCTATGCTGGATAAGAGAAATCAAAGGTTGGTTGTTAACGGCTACGCTCAAGGAACTAAGCCATATTTGTTCGGTCGGCATCTCATTAATTTAGCAGTTAAAAATAAACTTGAAAAAATATGGCTTTGGGCATTGCCAGCAGATGTTCCTGAATTTCTACGATGCGATTTTCGTCCTGAAGGAAACCTCTTTCGTGGAAATTATCAGGAATTTGTTGTTAGCCTTGCCTATTATGTTAGTGGAGCAAGGGGTCATTCCAATATGTTGGAATTAGAGAAGGATATAATTCATACCGTTAGGACGGAACCTATCAATCAGTCCCAATGCTTGCCTTGTAGTATAGAGTTAAAACTCTTAGGTGAATCCTTCGCCCAGCAAATATCGAAATTGCTAACCCAGATTTTTGCTAGCTATCCCTCTCCTGTTGAAAACCCTCAATATATCCGGGCGTTAATACAAGATGGGAATATTTTTGCTGGAGCATTTTTACAAGAAAAGCTGGTTGGGGTTGCGGCAGCTTACCCTGAACCAATTCTCCAACGTTGCGAAATGACGGATTGTGCAACACTAGAAGAATACCGGGGACACTCACTATCTGAGCGTTTACTTAAAATTTTAGAACAGGAAGTGCAAAAGCATTACTCGTTCACTATATATACTCTGGCACGTGCTCAGTCCTACGGAATGAACAGAGTATTCCACAAACTTGGGTACAGTTATCAAGGATGCTTGATTAACAATTGTCATATCGCCGGGTCTTTTGAAGACATGAATCTTTGGGTTCGATAGAGGCATTGTATTATGTACGATAGAATTTTAGTATCTATAGACTCTTCTACTCTTTCAAGACGTACCTTGACCCTGGCTTTAGAGTTAGCCCAAAACACGGGTGCCAAGCTCACCGTACTTTATGTCAACCAAATTACCCTCTTTTACTATGGGGCTTTAGGTCCTGGAAGCGAGTTAGTGCCCTTCGAAAATCATGACTATGGCGAAGATATTCTGAATGCCATTTTGGCAGATCTAGCCATCCGGTTCGATTTTATAAGCAAAAGAATTGCCACCGGCAATCCTTCGCAGTTGATTGTTACGGTGGCAGTAGAAGAAAAAGCAGATATTATTGTGATGGGTAACAGAGGCTTCGGCCTGCTAATGGGCTTATTATTAGGAAGTGTCAGTCGGTTTGTGATCAAAAATGCGCCCTGCCCAGTCCTAATCGTCAAATAGAGCCTCATATATAATAAGTATGTTTAGCTCAAGCAGGATAGTGCAAATGATCATAGCATTAATGTGCCAACATTTTTCATATACCTGGTGCAGGCATATCTGG
The DNA here is from genome assembly GCA_001516045.1 of Desulfosporosinus sp. BRH_c37. Taxonomy (GTDB): domain Bacteria; phylum Bacillota; class Desulfitobacteriia; order Desulfitobacteriales; family Desulfitobacteriaceae; genus Desulfosporosinus. The sequence continues at coordinate 8,265 of LOEW01000076.1, read as the reverse complement.
ACCGGAAACACGGTGGCAGTGACCATCATTGATAGTGGTATAAAAGTCCCAATCGTGTACATGCCACCCGTTTGGCAAAGGTAATGCCGGCCCTGAACTGGATTTATAATAGTGAGAGTGTCCTTGTTCGTACATGACCCAGCTTTCCGAATAGTGAACATGGCCACCATCTGGGGAGGTCACAGCCGGTCCGGTAATATCCAAGCATTGATGTGCATGTCCATGAGAGCAAGATGTATGGGTAACGCTACCATGGTTATGATCTAATGGACTTTGATTATATGTCACCATTTTAGATTGCTCCCTCATAAATCATAATTTGGATATAGTTTATGAGGATATTTTCAAATTGTGAATGTATGGATCAGTTGACGGAACTTCTAGGCTGCGCTTACGCCTGATAAAGTTCAAGTTTTTCCCCACTCGGACCACGGAAAAAGAAATTATACCGTCCTTCTCCTAATGACATGGGCTCGGAAGAAATCAGCTCCGCGTGATGTGTTGTTAAGTGCTCGAAAGCTTTAAAAATATCCGATACTCGAAGGGCCAAATGATTGACAACCCCATCCTCAAACTTACAACCATCAACCACTTCCACCAGCTCTACAATGGTACCACCTAATTCCAGAAAGACCAATTCCACCTCTCCTGGTTTCATTCTTTGTAAAAACTTGAAGCCGAGAACCTCTGTATAAAAACGAATTGCCTTTTCCATTTCCAAGGCCTTAATCCCGATGTGTTCGACTCCAATAAAAAGATTTTCCATAGTTGTTTCCCCCTTGTTTTCCAACTCCAAAAGTCTTTGCTTTATGTCTAAGCCCCCTGCGTACCCAGTCAGACTTCCACTTTTACCGATCACTCGATGACAGGGAACTACGATACCGATTGGATTTCGATTGTTGGCCATTCCTACTGCCCTCTGCCCTTTTGGATTACCCACTCTCACGGCGATGTCACCATAAGTACGTGTCTCGCCGTAAGGAATACGCAGAAGTTCTTTCCATACACTAAGCTGAAAGGGCGTACCGATCTGATCTAGAGGGATCGTGAATTCCTTGCCTTTTTCAGCAAGGTAGTCTTGCAGTTGACGAATAGCTTCACTATTCGGCTGGCGCTTGCGAATTAAAAAATAGTTGGGGAGCCAGCGTGAAGCCCACGTTCGTAAGCTCACTTCTTCCACATTCGACGGACCAAGTCCTAACCAGCATAATCCCACTGAGGTTGATGCGACCGTTAACTCAACCTCTAGGTCTTTGATGGCCACCCGTTCCGTCCAAAAAGCAACCATTTTGGCACTCCAAAGTTCCTCAAGCAGATAACTAGTAAGTAAGCCATTTTGATAGATTTCTACTGGATTCTTATCATTCTTTAAACGGGTATCTAGATCTATGGGAACACTCCATTTAAGCCCCCCTTCACGATAAAGTTCAAGACCATTGGGGGAAATTCTCATCATCGCATAGATTAACGAAGCCAAACCTCGAGCTAACGGTTCTTCAGACTCCAAAAAGGGCCTTATCCGATCTTCGAGAGGATCTACTAAATGGGGAGCGTTCTGGGCTAGTTGTGCTAGCCCCCATAGCGCACCATCCCTTAAGCTTTCATCTACTAACAAACCAGAAAGCATCCAATTAAACTGTCCACACGTATTTGGGCAATGAGCCAGAAGGCTCCCTATGGCTTCAGATGCATTCCAAGCAGTCCCCCCAGATTCCTCGTTGAGCATCCAAAAATAACGCCGCACCAGTTCCACGGCATACGTCCGATCTTCCTGCTCAATCTTATGTGCGAAAACCCCTAAAGCCTCTACCGCTCGCCAGAAAATAAGACCATCATTAACATATATTCGCGCCATTAATTGTCGATAGACACTCCTGTCTTCTTTAGCCCAAATATTTAGTTGTTTCCAATCCCGTTTCCCTAAAATCCGTTCCACATCTATTTTCGTAGGCATTGAGCTACCTTCCTCTTCTGAGAAAATAAATATTAACTTCTTTTTCCTGTTTCGCTCCTGATTAAAATCATCTTATCACAACTTAAGGTATTAGAAAACGAGGAATGCGTTAGTCATCTTGACAAACCCACTCCTCTAGCCTCGAGTCCCATCTGCCACCCTAATTCCAGAGCCTCGATGTTTCGTTTCACTGTACCTTGAGGAGCCCTTTGTTGAACAGCCTGTAAAACATTATGTAAAGGAATTATACCACTTAATGAAGCCACGACTCCCAAGGCCACTACATTAGCGCTTTGTTCTGAACCAAATTGAATGCAGGCAGCTTTAGTAATCGGAAACGAGTAATAATTGCTACTTCGCGGCTTCACTTCTGAAACTTGGGAGTTATCTACAATCAAGACGGCATTTTCATTAAGCTGCAACCCGTACTTTTTATAGGCTTCTTGACTGAGGGTTAAGACAAAGTCGGGTTTTTCGACTTTAGGGTAATAAATCGCTTCGTTAGCGATGATGACTTCTGCCCGACAGGCGCCTCCCCTGGCCTCGGGACCATAGCTTTGACTCTGAGCGACATTTTGGTCGGCATTCATTCCTGCCTCGGCCAGCATTATCGCAGCTAAAATCAGGCCTTGTCCGCCTGTTCCAGTCAACAGAAATTCTTGCTTAGCCATTTAAAATGCCCTCCCTTAATCTCTGTCTTAGTTTCTCGTATTCTCGGGTATACTCAGGAGCTTGAGACTTAAAGATCTCGCCGATCTGGAAATCTTCCTCGTGGACAGCCAGTTGCCCTGCTTTGAAAGCGTGCTCCTTTTGCCAGAACAGCATATCAGCTGGGGTATCAAATTTGTTTCGACGTCCATAGGAAACAGGACACTGGGAAATGACTTCCACTAGCGAAAAACCCAGATTGCTATACGCATCGATAACTAATTTCGTAAGGAGTTGATTATGGTAAGCCGTGGCTCTAGCCCCATAAGTAGCGCCCGCAGCTTTAACCAACTCCAGAATTTCAAAGGGTCTCTCTGGGTTGCCATAAGGAGAAGTTGTTCCCCGTTTGCCATGAGGGGTTAAGGGGGAAGTCTGACCACCCGTCATACCATAAATGCTATTATTAATTACTATAGCTGTTAGATCAATATTGCGCCTGGCGGCATGAATTAAATGATTACCACCAATGCCGGCTGAATCTCCGTCTCCCATAATGACGAAGACATCCAGCTCTGGACGAGCAGCTTTAATTCCCGTGGCGAAGGATAACGCTCTCCCATGAGTCGTATGGAGGGTGTTAAAGTCTAAGTAGCCAGGCATTCGAGAGGAACAGCCAATTCCAGAAACAAAGATCACCTTATTTTGGTCAAGCTGTAAGGTTTTGATGGCCCGGACGATGGCGGCCATGATGGTTCCTATGCCGCACCCTGGACACCAGATATGCGGTAACGTCTCGGTCCGGAAATACTGAGCAATATCACTAAACATTCTTGATAACCTCCCCAATTCTGTCCAAAACTTCCTTGGGAGTTATTAATTCTCCGTCAATACGGTTCAGACGATCGACTGCTTTATAACCAAAGATTCTTTCGATTTCGCCGACCAATTGGCCGCTGTTCATCTCTACGACTAAATACTTCCGATCAGCATACTTCTCCAGCTGCTTTTGCGGAAAAGGCCATATAGTGATGGGCCGGAAGAGTCCCACCTTTAGGCCAACGCTTCGTGCAATATGAACCGCCTCCAAAGCCGAACGGGCGGTACAGCCGTAAGCTACCACGATTAGTTCCGCATCGTGAAGTTGTACCTCTTCGACTAATTGGATCCGATCTAAATATGGATTTAGCTTCTGGGTTAAACGCTGCATAAACTTGTTTGTCACTTCCGGATTCCCTGTTGGCAAGCCCTTTTCATTATGAGTTAACCCAGTTACATGGAAGCGATAACCATCTCCAAAGTTCGCCATAGCTGGGATCATGCTTTGATTGTTTTCATAAGCAATATATTCACTAGGCGGTACCGCTGGCCTTTTCCTGTTAACGATTGTTAATTCTTGGGGTAAGACTACCTTTTCTCGTAAATGGCCGATCACCTCATCCATAAGGAAAATCACAGGAATCCTAAACTCTTCCGCGAAATTAAAGGCAATTACCGTTAGTTCATAACACTCCTGCACTGAGGATGGCGTTAAGACGATGATTGGATGGTCGCCATGAGTACCCCACCTCGCTTGCATAACGTCAGCTTGGGAGGGAGACGTTGGTAGTCCAGTACTTGGTCCTCCTCTTTGTACATTGACTACGACACAGGGAACTTCCGTAGCAATGGCATAGCCTAGATTCTCCTGTTTAAGAGAAAATCCCGGTCCGCTCGTGGCAGTGAGGGTTTTGAGCCCTGTCAAAGAGGCACCGATTATCGCTGCCATGCTTCCTATTTCGTCTTCCATTTGAATAAAGGTGCCACCGATTAAAGGCAATCTCTCAGCCATTATTTCAGCTATTTCTGTCGAGGGAGTGATCGGATATCCCGCGTAAAATAGAACCCCGGCCGCCAGAGCCCCTTCAGCTACGGCTTCATTTCCTTGCATTAATCTAGCATTATTCATCATGAGTCACCTCGATATTAATGGCAAAGTCAGGGCAAAGCCGTTCACAAATCTTACAGGCTAGGCACTGATCTGGTTTGCTAACCACAACCCTCCCAAATTCATCACTTTCCAGAACTTTTTCGGGACAAAATGCTATACATATTCCACACTTCTTACACCAATCTTGATTTATTATAACGGTAGAGGTCTGTTTTATTAGTACCAAAACCAAAACATCTCCTTATGCTTTCCGGACACTAATCTTGGAGTGAACTCGCTTCGCTTGCCATTCATTAGAGGTCTCTACCCTCCTCCATTGAATTATTTAACTATCCAGCCAATAATTATGCAAGTATCGTTCCAATATTTAAATTGGTAGGAATACACTCTTGTTTCTGAATTTTCCGAAATCTACTGATGCGCCTTTCCATCGCTTTATTAATTTTTTTTGCAACTTTAGGCGGTTAAAGCGATGGAAATCAGCTATGCACAGGCTCTTCACCACTGATTCCGTTAGGAATCAGTCTGGAGATACTTCTTCATCTTTTTTACAATGGTCGATCTTTGAGTTTGGTTAATTCCCAGTTATTATTTGGGAATTTTGCCGTTTTAGCTCCCGTAATTCCGAGAGTCTATTTGGATTTATAAATACTCCGCGAACGGGCACTTTCCTCAGCCAACGCTTTTTTAACCAAATCACTTACTTCCCAGAGTAATGATGCTACCTGGACCCCTGCTGCCTTCAAGGCGACGACTTTGCTGTCATAGGTCCCTTTACCACGTTCGATGATGGCTCCGGCATGACCCATTCTCTTACCAGGAGGAGCACTCTTACCGGCTAAAAAGGCTATCACTGGTTTATTCATCTTTTTAATGAAAACAGCTGCATCTTCTTCGGCCCTCCCGCCGATTTCTCCCACCAAAACAACCGCTTTTGTATCCGGATCTGCTTCGAATTTAGCCAACGCATCCCTAAAGGATAATCCGACGACTCGATCTCCCCCTAAACCTACCACCGTCGACTGACCAATCCCAGCATTAGTTAACTGGTAGACAATTTCATAACTAAGAGTTCCACTCCGGGCTACGACTCCTACTGAACCTGGCATAAAAATACTGTTAGGTATAATTCCAATCTTTGATTTGCTCGGTGAAACCAGACCAAAGGTGTTCGGCCCGATGATTTGAACTTGTTTCATTTTCGCAAAAGCCATAATTTCCATGGCATCATGTAAAGGCACATGCTCAGTTATAATCACAAGAGTTTTAATTCCGCCGTCGATGGCCTCGAAAGCGCAATCTTTTACTTGTTTGGCGGGTACAAAGATCACAGAAGCATCGGCTTGTTCAATCGCCATTGATTCTTCCACAGTGTCATAAATAGGTACACCGTGTACTACTTGTCCTCTCTTGCCCGGGGAAATTCCACCGATAATTTTGCTACCGCAAGCTAGCATTTGGAAAGTATGAAACTGCCCCTGTTTTCCGGTAATACCCTGTACCAAAATCCTCGTCTTTTCATTGATAATAATTGCCATGTTTCCTACTCTCCCTTCGCATTAACAAAGGCGACAACTTTTGCAACTGCTTCGTCCATTTTGCTATATGATTCAATGCCATGTTCTCGTAGAAGAGCTCTTCCGGTTTCTTCGTTTGTGCCCGCTAGACGAATCACTACCGGAATTTGAAACACAATAGTTTCTTTCACTTGAATGAATGCCTTGGCTACATCATCACAACGAGTAATTCCCCCGAAGATATTAATTAGGAGGGCTTTAGGCTTGACGGAAAGCAAAATTTCCAAAGCGCTGGCTGTTGCTTCCCTGCTCGAACCACCGCCCGCATCCATGAAATTACGGGAACTTGAACCGAATGCTTTAATCAAGTCGAGGGTCGCCATCGTTATACCTGCCCCATTAGCCATCACCCCGATCTCCCCATCCAGTTCGACATAGGAAATACCCAGCTCTGCAGCTTTTTTCTCCACGGCAGTTTTTTCTTCAACCAGGGGAACATCCTTACTAAACCTAAAGGCAGCTTCATCGTCAACAACCATTTTAGCATCAGCGGCAAAAACCTGAGAATCTGCAACGACTAAGGGATTGATCTCAACTATTTCAGCATCATACTTCCGGAAAATTTGATAAAGTTTTAACATAATATCTGCGACCTCTTTGGCGATCTGCCCCGTCAGGCCAAGCTGGCGTGTAATCTCTCTAGTAGCATAAGGTTGCAACCCAATGTTAATATCGATTAACCGTTTAACCAGTAACTTCTTAGCTACTTTTTCAATATTAATGCCCCCAGCCGCAGAGGCAATCAATAACGGCTTCCGGCGTGCCCTATCATAAGTAATCACCAAATATAGTTCTTTTTCAATGGATAGTTTTCGCTCCACGAGGATTGTGTCAACTTTTAGTCCCATAAAGTCGCTCGCTAAAAGTTCCCGTGCCTTGTCGGCGGCTTCTTGAGGATCCGACGCAAACTTGATTCCACCAGCCTTGCCCCGCCCCCCAGAGAGAACTTGAGATTTAAGGGCGACTGGACCAATTTGGGCGACAAAATCTGTTACCTCCTCGGCACTAGTAAAGACTCGCCCTTTGGGAACTGGGATCCCGTTATTCTTGAAAATTTCTTTGGCCATGTACTCATACAGTTTCACCTTGATGGCTCCTTTCAGCTTACCTAATTGCCTTTGTGAGCGAACCTTGGTCCAGACTTTTAACTCTTGTCATTATTGTTAAAAACATCCAAATTATTGATCTTTGTATTAATTAATTTGTATTTCTATGTTTCAGAGCAGATACCTTCTCAAAATGGATATTTTGTACACCGATCTTTTAATGAATGTTATGCCGCACAGCGGCATCTCGGCATGGGTGTCTGATAAGTATAAGAAAAAAAGCGACCCCAATAAGGGACCGCTCCATCCGCGAACTGACATCATTTAACTAACTTAATCTTTAAGAGCTTTATATTTATCCCAATAAACTGTTTCCGTCAACACTTCGCCACCAATACCCATATTACTATATTCGTGCTCATCTAGTGTGACAGTAAATGCTGCCATAGGAATACCTAAAGCTTGAGAAGCAGCTTGGCTCTTTCCATGAATCAGGCTCCTCTTCTGGTCGTTGGTTAAGATGGGGCCATCAAAATTGATCATTGGCATTTGCAAACATCTCCTCTGGGAATCATTCTTCACTTATATTAAAATTCCCAGTTAAGCTGTAAAACGTGCCTCATAAATTATGTTTTTTTATCGATTTCCCCCTAAACCACCTGCTTTTTAAGTTCAAAATAATACTTATATAACAAAATATCTAATCCCTGTCTCAAACTTATAACATCGGGATCAGTAAGACTCTTACCCTTAGATAACTTATTCATCATGCATCTATAGGCTGCTATTTCATTTGCCAGATTGTATGTATCCATAATACTGTCCTCCTACAATTTGCAATAGTGAACTCCGAATCACGGGCCAGCAAACATTAATTTGACAATATTATTCTACTGTAACAATCTGAAACAAGACTGAAGTTTAGCTGAATGTTTCCTGAAAAACTATTTATCCAAATCGTAAGACTCCCACTTCAAGTGGGAGTCTTATACCTTATTCTGCTTCGGGGACGATAGTCTCCGGTACGATAGTCTCCAGTGGAGAGTATCGCCGAGCCGCCTTTCCCAATAGAAACACTTGGCGGCGAAGGAGGTAGAGTCCATCCTACGGCGC
>LOEW01000075.1 GCA_001516045.1 Desulfosporosinus sp. BRH_c37 | reverse complement strand
GCTATTTTAACCAACGCTATCCCAGATAGCTGTTGAAGGATCACTGCTTCTTTGACGTCCCATGCCACCTGATGGTGTTCCTTCACAAAGTTAGGAAGTAACGAGGTAGCTCTCCCACACTTAATACATTTAAACCGGTGGATGGATATGATGAACGATTCTAGTAACGTATACACTGTTCTTTTAAAACTTCCATGTTTGTGCAACATCACTTTTTCAAAGCAGTGGGGACACACCCTTGGACGCAAGTGATTTGGACAACCATCGATAAATTCTTCAATATATGACTGGACAGTCCAGATTTCTTCAGTTAAACTCATATTGGTAGTAAACCAATGGGAAAGAGGAAACGAGGCTGGCAGGCCGATGATGTTTCCTCTTTCTTTTATCCTTTTTTAATGATTGTCATGGGATCTATTTAGTCACATGACAATCATTATCTACTAGAAACGACAAAGTAGGCAAGAAAAAACGCTCACTTTAATGTCAGTTAAAGTGAGCGCCCACACTATTGTCAGCAAAACAATCAATCTGTTTTCAATATGTTGGCCATCCGGTTGGTCATGGTTTGTATTACCCTTCACTTTTTTCCAACGCCCTGAAATATTCCCTTAATTTTTCCGAAACAGCCGTATCAATACTGATACGATTTTCCCAGGAACCACTATTCATACCATTCCGCCTGTTGAAGCGAACAATGACCATCTTGCCGTTATTGTCGATGATATCCGAATCCCTATTCAATAATTCCTCAATCACTTCACGCTCTTTAATCTCCACCTTCTTGGGAATTACTGCTTGACCCGGGTTACTCGCTCTGTTCGCCATCATCCTATCTTCGTATTTTTCCAGCTCGACAGATTCTATGTCGTCCGGTAACAGCGCAAATTTTTCGTAATAGCCTTTTTCATGAAGCCATTTTATGAGCGAAGTAAAACTGCTTTGAAACTGAACGGTTTTCCTTTTGTCTTTATTGTCCGTTACCGATATGCTTATATACCGCTCCTTTCTTGACGTCATTTCTTCATAGGACATTTTGTTTATTTCATTTTTCAGACTACCCATCAACTGCTGAAGGTCCGCGCTGTCTGTGAGAATTACCGGCCTTTTGCCGCCGCGGTAATCGCTGAGGGTGATCAGTTTTATATCCTCCGGCCTTAGGCTTGCCGCCGGAAATCTCAATCGTTTATACTCACCGGATTCATAAAGCGGCTTAAGCAAAGCGGCATCTTGCTGATCCGTCTCATTTATTTCGTATTGCCGGATAATATATCCTCCGTTTTTCAGCGTATAAATGATATAGCGGGATGGGCCCTCCTCCCTGTTTCTATCCTTGATCAAATATCTGTGCAGGTCAGTAATTCCGGCAATGCTCTCCTTACTTTCAAATAACAGGGGATTGTTATTTTCCAGGTATTCCTTTCCGAATCTATATTCCAGGTATTCCGGCTTTTTTTCTTTTTCACAATAAACCCACTCTTCAAAGTTAGAGCCAAGATAAACCTTACTTACCTCTTCAGGGTTCGGCACACGGTTAACGAAACCGAAAACATCCAAAGAGATACCGCCAAAAAATATCAGGATTACGGCCGCATAGTACAGATATCCCTTATAGGAACGCAAAACCTTAAAAGATTTATGGATCAGAATTTCCGCCACAAAGTACCCCAGGACCGAACCTAAAACATAGCCGGTAATCAGCAAGGGAAAAGATTGTCTGGAAAAGCTGCTGAAATATGCTCCGCCGGTAAGCATCAGACAGAAGGTCACCCCATATTTGAATACAGGGAATAAAACGGGAAAAGCAATAACGTCTCCGGCCGCTTCCAGCTTTCGATATTTATAGACCAGCCAGCCCAATCCTATAAAAATTACTGCTGCGATGATGTAAGTAAGAAAATAGCCGGCGGTATAGGCTTCTCCCTGCGGTACTGCATTCAATAGCCGAAGTATTGGACTGTTATCCTCGATGAACAGTGAAGAGGCGTTATCTCCAAATCCATACAACGATTGCCTTAAGCTAAAATTGATCAGCGTATAAACGGCTAAAGGCAGCACTTGAAACAGATAAGCAAATACGATTTGGGCGATGGAAGAACCGGTGAACATCCCGACAAACACCGTTATACTGTAAAACAAAACATTAAACAATACGTTTAATCCCAGCCACATCAGGATCTTAGGCATTGTATAAAAACTTCCAAGTACAGAAAAGTAATTTAACAATATTAGAATGAAACAAGTAAACACTGCCGGCAGCAATAACAGAACAAGGCCTGAAAAACAGTGGCCGGCATAGTGAGCGCTCCTCTTAAACGGTAAGCTGTGCATCATAACCGACGACTTGTCCGCCTGCAAGTATCTGAATATTAACACCGCCAATAAAACCGGCACAACACAGATCAGAATATTCTGAAACCCATACTCTGAAAGGGATAACGTTCTGTCTACAGTCTCCTGGAGCCATTGCGCATTCAAGTTGATATTTAATCGCTGCGTATTCATAAAGTGCCTGAAAGGAATATCAATAATCAGAGCCAGCGCGTAGAGAGCGCTTACCCACCAGTATCGTTTAAAATCACTTAAGATCAAAGCTTTTTTAAATAAGGATATTTTGAATGTCATAACCCATTCCTCCCAATTCATAAATAAAAATCTCTTCCAGGGTCAGAGGAAGTACATCCAAAATAACCGGATTAACTAATTTTACTTTTTGCAATAATTCGTCCCTATCCCCTCTGGCAATAAGCAAAAGTATGCTCCCCATCCGCGTCTTGTGCAGAACCTGCTCATCCTCGAGGAATCCTTCCGGAATTTCATTAGAAAACGCCAGTTGAAACTTGTGAATATCCGATTTCAGATCATCGAGTTCCCGCTCCACAACGATTCTCCCATTGTAAAGTATTCCGACGTGGTCGCAAACATCTTCCAGCTCCCTCAGATTATGGGATGAGACCAATACGGAAAGCTGTCTTTCGGCAACATCCTGAAGCACAAGGTTCCATACCTTTTTCCGCATGACCGGATCAAGGCCGTCGACAGGTTCGTCAAGGACCATAACCCTGGGCATCGCGCAAATTCCCAGCCAAAAAGCCACCTGCTTCTGCATCCCTTTAGACAGTTTGACGACCCTTCTTTTGCTGTCGATAGGAAATACCTGTTTTAATTGCTCGTATCTGTGCCAATCCCATTCGGGATATATTTGGGAGTAGAATTTTGCTGTTTCATCAATGCTATATTGAGAAAAGAAATACAAATCGTCAGGTATGTAAATCATTTGAGCCTTAACCTCAGGGTTTTCGTAGACCGGCTTATTGTCAATCGTCACCGTTCCGTGATCCTGGCGGTATAATCCCGTTAAGTGCTTAATCAGAGTGGTTTTACCGGCGCCGTTTGGTCCCAGTAGACCATAGACCGACGCTTTGCCGACGCTTATATTCAGATCGGTCAAAACCTTATTTTTGCCAAAGGATTTGGTTAAATTTTGAACCTCAATCATTTTTTTCCTCCTTCTTCCCATATATTTCTTCGATCCTGGAAACGAGCTGCTCCTTTGGGAAATTCATGTAGGCAAGCTCTGAGACAAGTTTATCTATTTCCGGCATCAAGCCGCCTATTCTCGCTTGATGGATTTTGTTGTTAATAGGCGTTACAAAGCTTCCTTTAGCACGGATGGAGTAAATATATCCTTCCTGCTCCAGATCTTTATAGGCTTTCTGAATGGTATTGGGGTTAATTGTGAGAGACTGGGCCATATCACGAACAGAAGGAACCCTCTCATTGGGCTTTAATACCCCACTAATGATAAGGACTTTCATTTTCTCCTTTATCTGTTCGTATAAAGGCCTATGATCCATATAATCCAATTGAAACATAGTCACCCCTCTATCTGTGTGTATTATTATAACTAGTACAGTTAATACAGTATCTATGGTAGTCGATACTTATTTTGTTGTCAATAGGCAAAGAAAATTCTCTGCAGAAAAATTCTCCATGTTGCTGATTTCAGATGATATTGAAAATGCGCCGGTGACGATGGGAAATAATAAAAAAATCAGCCCTGTTGAGCTGATAAGGCGTCCGGCCATTTCTTTGATCATCAAGCTTCCCCGGGCTGCCGTTCCGCGTTGAAAGACCGGCCTTTTGTAACGGATAATGAAAGCTCAGTTTTTGGTCCACTCATTCTGATCAAATAGCACCTTCCCGTTTTTATCGCTGATGATCACATTGGTCAATTTTCTTGCTTCCTGCCTGAGCAATTCCGCCTTTTCCTGCGATAAGGGAATAATGAAGGCCTTCTGATTATCGACCGGTGTCGTTGTTGTTATGTTGTTGGCGTAATAGCACGTTATCCTATCAGCATCTTTTAAAAGATTACTGTCATTAATAATCACTCTGGCATACATAATGCGGCCATACTGAGAACTGCCGCTGCTTACACCGATGGACACGGGTACAATATCCGAATTGTCGCCTCCGCTGCCTCCGCCATGATGAATGATGTTTCCATCCTGATCGGCAGTCAGACACTTCGTTTCTATCAGGGTGCTTATGTTTTCCGGAACAATATTTTTTTCCTGGTCACTTTTATCCTCACGTTTGACTTTATCGAGCACGACAGTAAAATTGCCGATGTTTTGAACCGCCAGCGGCGATATCTTGTTCTCCGCCAAATATTGGTTAAGCTGGGCCTCCGTAAGCGGGGAATATACCTTGTCTCCGATTTCATCAATGACCTTGGACATCTTTTGGCCTGGAGCGCTGTCGGTTTTAATAATGGCCCATCCCTGATTATAAGCGATCGAATATAGATGATTGGTGCCGTCGGCTTTTTTTTCCAGGACGTAGCCGCTCTGGCCGTCCTGTTTTAAATAGACGCTCGGATTGATATCCCCGTAATCCTGAGTTCTTCTAACCTGGGACAAAACTCCCAGCATGGTTGAAGCATACTGTTCTTCCTGTTGATCATATAGGGGCTGCACATCTACTTTTTTCAGATCTGTCAAAGATAACTGGAATGAACCGGCGATATCCTTGTCCACATCCTGCAGGAATGCGTTTGTTTTCAGGATTGCATCCGCCGTATCCCGGCCATCCGTTGGTTGAGCGTTGGTCAGCAATACGGCGCCTAAGACAAGGATCAGCGCAACAGATAAAACCGACCATTTATAAGAACCTTCGCCGAATAAGGAAATCATGGTTATCCTCCTTTTTATTTGGGACTTGCGCCCCAGCAGGCCGACAGCGCCATAAGCATTTTTCAGGGAACAGCTCTCCAGCAGTTTAATGATAACCCGTCCGTAGTCGCCGGCACGGTCAGCTCCTATCCTGGATAAAACGTAGGCGTCGCAGGCTATTTCACTGTCTTGCCGCCAGCGAGAAAACGCCACCCACAGAACAGGATTGAACCAGTGAATAATCCGCATGATGCTTATCAGACAATTAACCGCCGTATCTTTCCGTTTGAGGTGAGCCAGTTCGTGGAGTATGACATACTCGAGTTCATCATCCGTCAGCCGGGTTCCGATTCCCGCAGGCATCAGCAGTTTGGGACGGATCAGTCCGTAAACCGACGGTGATTTGCGGTTATCCGTTTCGAGGATAAGTAGGCTGCCGGATAAACCCAGCCTGCTTTGGCAGGAGGCGCTAAGCGCCAAGATATTTTCGTCCGCGCAAGGCCGGTAATTTTTCAGTTCGCGTATAAACTTTCTTTCTTTCACCAGGGTCAAAAAACCAAATCCCGCTATTCCCGTCAGCCAGACGGCACAGAAGAGCAGTAAGTAAAAATCATGCGTATTCGTGCTGTTTGGCGAACTGGAACTGTCCGGCAGAGTGGTTCCGATGATCCTGTTATGTAAACCAGGCTGATTACCGCCGTTATTTTGCGCTAATCCTGAATTGTCAATAAGATTAACCTGCTGTTCAGACATCGTATAATTGGGTACGCCGGAAAAAAGGCCCCAAAGATTAAAGACGCTGAAAGGAGTCTCCGGCGCATAGGGTACCAGTAAACGGATCATGACCAAAAGCCAGACCCAGGAGTGCCACTTTACATTTAATTTATTGCCCAGCAGCAGCTTGAGCAAGATGATCACGATCGTCAGAATGCCGGCCATGACTGAAGCATAAAGCACCCATTGAAAAGCCGAAAGCAAAAAGCTCATTGAAAAATTCGTCCCCTCCCACTTTGTCTTTCACCTTGTTTTTTGCGTTGTTTTTTCCTTTTCCTTTTCTTCGAGGATTTGCTTTAAGCCGGCAATATCTTCCGGACTTAATTCGCATTCCTCAATAAAGTTGGCTAGCATAATATGAGGCGAACCGCCGAAAACGCGCTGCAAGAATGATTGGCTTTCTGCCCTGACGCAGTCCTGTTCCGAGAATAACGGGTAGTAATGGTAGGTTTTTTTATCCTGCGGGTCAATTTGAAATCCCAGCGCTTTTTTCTTCAGCAGCCTATTAATCAGCGTCTTAATTGTTTTGGGCTGCCAATCCGTAATATTGGACAAATATTCAACAACCTGATTAGCCGTGCAAGGCGTTTGGGTCCATATTGCTTTCATGACTTGCCATTCGGCATCCGATATCTGCGGTAATTGCGGCATAGTATGCCTGCCTCCTATTACAAATGTAATTCGTATAAATACATATTACAAAGGTAATCGGCATTTGTCAATGTTATTTTTAGACCAGGAAACCCTGGACCTCACCCTTGAAGATTTTACGTATTACCGTAAGGGTGATTGGAAGATTACGCTGAAGCAATAGCCGGGTCTTTAACAAAAGATTATTATAAAGTGACGGCTGATGGAAGTTTGGCAGATTGACCGGATCGGCTATCCGCAGGTGTTTTATAAGGAGTTTGCCGAGGAGTATGGTTCGCCGCAAGTCGTGCCGGAGGGAGCGAAAATTGTTGTCAGCTTTAGGCAGAACGCGCCTGATAAGGTTTCAGTTACGCGCGACCCTTTTACTTTCGACCGGTTTACGCTTAACGCTTCCCACCCCTATGCAGGCCTCAATATCCCTTTTGATACCACAGCAGACGGAGACGCCGTCCTCTATACTTTTCCTGTGGAATACGATAACAATGCAGTTCTTTACTACGCTCTTACCTTCCGGTGGGAAAACCACAACGAAGTTGAATTGTCTTTCGCCGTGCAGAAATAACACGCAAAATGCGTTATTGACTGGAAAAGGCGTGAAAGCATACTTTCACGCCAAAACACATTTTTATCTGTAATCCTGCAAACCCGCTTTACATCAGGCGTTTCGTCGTTGCAACACGTCGTTGCAACAGGATTATGGTCTCCACGTGCCTTGAGCGTACAAAAATGCCGCTAGAGCCTACTGAGGCCTTAGCGACTGTGTTTATTTTCAATATTTTATTTCTCTTAATTCTAATCCATGCAAGCATTTCCTATATTAAATTGCGATATTCTCTTCTTCCGTCCATAATGGCGTATATAATAACTGTATTTTCTCCCTTATTAAATTTATAAAATACAAGATGCCTTTCAACAATGATTACTCTGTAACCCTGCTTTTTCAAAATTGAATATCTCGGTGTGCTTCCTGCCTCCGTAAATTCTTGCAGACGATTGATTGCTGTTTCAATTTTATCCAGATATCCGAGTGCAATATCTATATCTCCGGAATCATCCGCTATATAGAATATGATTTCACGAAACTGATCCTCTGCCTTATCTGTTCTCAGAATATTGCACTTCATACATTCTTCCGTTCCAATAAAGATGCACGAAGTTCGTCAATTGCATCCTGCATCGGCGCCACTCGTCCGGATTTCACATCGTCTTCCGCTTCTGCCAACGTTTTCAAAAGCTCCAATTCGGATTTCATCTGATAGTAATCCTGCAGTCCAAGAACTGCTGTGTCACCACGCCCATTTACTGTAATAATAACAGCTTCCCTTGTTTCTTTGCACTGCTTGGATATTTCGCTGTAATGATTTCTTAAATCTGCTGACGGCCGGATTACTTTCTCCATGGTATCACTCCTCCAAGCGTTCTTCTATAGTCATATTATATCTCAATATGACTATAGAATCAATTAATATTCAGCGTTTCAGATTCTGCAGCAGGATTATGGCTTCAACTTTTGTTTTGTAATTCTGTAAGGACTCACCAGGGCATTGAATGCCAGACCCATGTCCGGTCAAAGGAATGGCCTATTTTTAAAAATTTCATGTCCAATCAGATACTTTTATCAATAAGCATATTATATGAGTCTTGTCCTATTTCCAAGATAATCTTCACGCTGTATGAGTCATTAAGTAAATACCTATACTGTGCAACAGCTTCCTTCATATTCTGAGCATACGCCTTGTTGAATGCCAAAGATTCTTTCATACGCTCAGCATGCGACTGTAAAGCCATTTCAGTTCTAAGTTTCTCCGCTAGCCCCTCATTGCTATTTAAAATACTCTCCAGTTTATCTTTATCCCGGTTGGTGCCATTCACAGCAAGCCTACCATCACTCCCCATTGTGACGGAGCATTTGCCATCAAGGGTTAATCCGCTTTCTTTGAGTAACTGCTGTATCTCCGACACATATTGATTAATATTTCTTTCATGCGTACCATCCAATTCGGGTTTTCTGAAATTTTGCATGGGGAGAGACGAAAGAAGAGGCCTTGAGGATTTCTGTACACTATCAGTTATTTTGAAATTTTCTGTATTGCTGCTTTCTATTTTACTTGGATAGTGACTAATCATTTTAATATTTGTCCATGATGAGTTGATTTTCATTACATAACCTACTTTCTTCTATTCACTTCTTAATTATGTTTATCGGCAGAAGAGTAACAAAATTTAATAGGCTTCCGGATGCTCAGAGCCTTCCAAAGTTTCCTTGGAAGGCCCGAAGCATGATGGCGCATTAGAAGTTTACATCGTTATTATTCCTTATGGAAATTTTTTGTCCATGTTTGCTCTAAGTACACAATGGAGACTAACCGAAACATATTGACTTGTAAATGACGTTGCTTATCTAATGCTTTAAAATGGGAAATGTCAATAGCCTACTGAATTAGGGTTTCTAATTCCACAAGGGTGGATGTTCCTGACTTGGTGAGTTGAACCAGCTCAGCGCCATCGGCGGAGATATAATTTTCATCGCCCTGCAGTTTATCCTCCGTAAGATGACCGTCTGTAATGATATAGGCTGTTTGATTATCATAGACGATTATCTGCCCCTTCGCTCCAATGAGGGCACAACTATTTTTATCAAAGTGAATCGAGCCTTCCCATTCGGTTTTCAGCGCAGGGTTATCCTTCATTAATTCAAGGTCGGCTGTGGTTTTAATCTTTACGAGTTGATTATCGACTACTTCTCCTATATACACTCTTCCTCTTCTAACCCCAATAATTCTATCGTTGGTATTATTAGAGATGACGAGACGCTTATCACTTTTTAAGGCTTCAACATATTGAATAGCCACAACTTGCTGGATAGTCCCCACTTTACTGTCAATATAAA
>LOEW01000074.1 GCA_001516045.1 Desulfosporosinus sp. BRH_c37 | reverse complement strand
GATGCTCAAATCGCCCATATAACAACCTGTTATATTCTCTATACTCTTCTGGCTTATTTTCGCCGAGTGAACGCCTATGACTCCTTGGATGGTTTGTTTGCGGAGATCAAAGATGACCTTATTGAGAAAAATTTAGCGGAACGACTTTGGGAATTATTTGACGATTTGCTACAAGTAGTGATCACAAGCATCGCCAAGTCCGGTTTAGTGGACATTTTGGAATTTAGGAATTCCGTTGAATATGAATATTTGAAAGAGCTATTTGAGAATTCTTTTCTTAATAACCAGCTAAAAGACCTTGAAAAAGCCAGTTAAACGTTAATAACCAAAATGAAATAATAGCTTTAGGCTGCCTGGAAATTAGACAAACAAGGGTTTAGAGGGTGCAAAACTTCAGATATAAGGATTCTCGACTAGTCGCTTAATTCCTCCAATCTCTGTAAGTCCAATATTTTACAAACTAAAAAGACGCTTATTCAACGTCAAAATCATTGGTCTCAATTATGTATAAAAGCCTTCGCATTAACCTGCGAAGGCCCAAGCTTTATGAACTGAATCTCTTCAACATTTTAATTGTTTGAACATGCATCCCTTCATGATACATAGAGAATGTAAGAAATTCTCCAATCGTCGTTAAGGTTAAACCAGAGGGCATGATGAATGGGTTTGCAACGACTTCAAATAACCGATTATCTACCTTTTCTTTGATTCGATTTGTTTGATCTTTTTTGATGCCCTAATAGGAAGGGAATCTATGAGTTTTTTCACATTACCAAGGCAACATGTGCCCTCCGGATTATTTACCTCACATCCTCAACGACCAGCATTTGTATGTACAGTTATCTCCTCAAAGAGCTAGTTCTGCCCGTTTCCTTAAATTCTTGTATCACTCTTTTCGTAGTCCATCCGAAACAATAACAAGCTGGGCAGTCTTCGTCATCACTTTTAGTGTAGACTTCGACTTTTATGTCTTTATTTCAAACACCTCTTGTTTTTTGTTAAAATAAACTACGAAACAGGCTTTTCAAAGTAATGATTTTCATTGGTCTGCCCTTATCGCAGCACTCCGCAACCTATTTCTAATACCTTCATCCCCGGCAGTTGAAACATCTTATCTGCTTGGGCGCGTTCAACCTGATCAGCCACCTGCCCAATTTCCGTCTCATACCAATGATCGTAGTTATCAGCCACTAAATCAAATT
Source organism: Desulfosporosinus sp. BRH_c37 (assembly GCA_001516045.1). Taxonomy (GTDB): domain Bacteria; phylum Bacillota; class Desulfitobacteriia; order Desulfitobacteriales; family Desulfitobacteriaceae; genus Desulfosporosinus. The sequence goes on along the minus strand of LOEW01000074.1, from coordinate 20,132 downwards.
GTACGATTGACATTAGTAACCCTCCCAGTAAACTGCTATAGTTTAGATGATTCAAACGAAAAACAAAAAGATAGAACGTAGTTATGAATATTACGTTCTGTAAAAGTAGATCCCATTCAAACCGACATTCCCTCTGTTATCATTATGGCGCACTGTCATATATCAGGCAATTTTCTTATTTGCTTGATAAAATTTAACAAAAATGAAGCAATAAACAATTGCCGCCAATACAATACTTACATAGTTAACAATCGATAGTATTACACTTGGATAATAAATCCCTTGTACATAAACCCCCAAAACTTGGGAGCCAACTAACGCTCAAACCATAGCCCACTGAGTCGGGGAAAATTCACTATTATAAAAATAGTTTTTATAGTAATCACTCAGTAAATAGACTGTAAAAATCGCCCAACCAATCGTTATGACGTAAGAGAATGTTATAAAAAAGAAGGAGGATACTTTCACATCCAACGAAAACCACGTTTGCAGGTACAGCATGATTCTGTAATAACTAATACCAAACAGGCATGTAATCGGTACAACTAAAAAATAAGCGGGATGTATTGCGTTATCCGGTAATTTGCTGGATTTTAGCTGGAGGTAGATCAAATAAGCGAGTTTAATTACCAGTAAGAAAGAACCCACACTTAACGCTAACAAGGATGCGAAAGCTGCTAGCGATGCTATTCCTCGGTTGCTTGCCATGGAGGCTAATCCTGTTCCGGTTAAATTCACTAAACCAAAGGCAAAAACGTCAAGCAGCCAAACAAAATTTAATTTAGTTCCATCCAGGGGCTGGCTTAACCAGGTTTTGAGAAGTGTAAATTCAAGCTTGAAAAGCATCAGCCAGAGAAATCCAAATATAATTAAACCAGGCAACATCAGTGCTTGTATATTCGCTGATAAGTTTGGAATAAAAAAAGCTAAAGGTGCCAAGATCACATTCATGGTCATCGACAGGGAAGCAATGGGTACAAAAATGCCTATAGCTTTTGTTGGTGGGCCACCCATAAACTCTTTATACTCATGCTTATTGCCAAGCCAGAGCATAAGGTCTTTTAGAAAAACAACAATAGAAAGTAAGTTTATAATCGTGAATACCAACATAATCCCGATTAAAGGAACATACAAGCTAGTTTGCCCTGTTGTTAAATTCGCCCAGGGGATATCTGATAGCTTAATTAATCCTTTTCCATGAGGCACTGCAAACTGCAGATAGCTGAAGGCCATAAGTGTGATACCCCCGGCAGCTAAGGGTGCCTGGAAATTAAAGGGTGAGAACTTCAAAATACTTCCTCCCTAACGATAACTTAGCTGAGAACCCTAGTATAATTATTGTTTTCTATTAAAAAGTCACTACCTTATCCGCCCACACAACCATCTCGAGACAGTCCACCATCGTTGAAATGGGACAAACATCAGTGCCGTCAAGATTACGTGACTTAAGACAAGTTCCGCAAGCCAATATTTCTCCGCCGGCCTCTGAATATGCCTTAAGCTGTCCAGCAACATCAAACTTCTCGTGAGTAAGGTTCTCACATTCTACTGCTTCCCCCATCAGGAACACCTGAACTTCATGACCATTCTTTAATGACGTGTTTGCAAATCTAAAAGCATTCCAAGCCTTTTCAAACTCTTTGGTTTCCAAAATAATTCCAAGTTTCATAATTATATCTCTCCTCCATTATTAAAATTTAGAATCCACTCCAGAAAGTAGCTCCTTGCGTTCTAATACATGAACTAAGGTTTTATATTTATTGCAACACCTCCCCGATTTTCCACACGACCGATGACAGCCGATGCCAAAGTACCAACTTCCCCTAGCTTAGCAACCAACGCAGTGGCTACTTCATCAGAAACAGCCATGAGAAGACCACCTGAGGTTTGGGCATCGCATAAAACCAGTTGCTTTTGGGGGGTCAGTGACGTATCCCAACTTACGTCATCTCGTAAGTAGAGGGCATTAGAATGTGTGCCCGAGGAGGTCCCACCATATTTAAGAACATCCCAGACTTGCGGCAAAATAGGAATTTGCTCATAACTAAGTACAGCCGTCAAGTCAGAGCCTAACATCTCAAGTAAGTGACCCAGAAGTCCAAATCCAGAGACATCCGTACAAGCATGGACAGCAAACGACGACATGACTTGCGCTGCAGCTTTATTGAGTTCGAGCATAACCCGTGTCATCACTTCTTCAACTTCACCACCAGCAATTCCGTTGTCTAAGCCTGTTGCTAGAATTCCCGTTCCCAGCGGTTTGGTCAGAATAAGAACGTCTCCTACTTGTGCACCCTGTTTACGAATTAATTTCTGCGGATTCACTAATCCTGTGATAGACAAGCCATACTTTGGACTAGTATCATCAACAGAGTGCCCTCCGACAATCGAGATCCCGGCCTCCCTTACCTTCTCAGCTCCCCCAGCAAGAATAGCCCCTAGTATTTCCATCGGCATGCTTTTGATCGGAAAACTCACAATATTTAAAGCGAAAATAGGGGTAGCTCCCATGGCATAAATGTCGCTAAGGGCATTAGCCGCAGCAATAGCACCAAACGTATGTGGATCATTAACAATGGGTGTGATGAAATCCACAGTCTGTACAACCGCCAAATCGCTAGTGACACGAAAAGCTGCTGCATCATCCTCCCTTCCAGTTAACAACTCCTGTGGACGGTCGTTAGGAAGATACTTTAAAAGTTCGCTTAGGTCTCCCGGACCTATTTTACAGGCTCAGCCAGAGCCAGGAGAGTAGTTGGTCAATCGGACATTATTGCTTGGTTTTAACAATTTATTGTTCCTCCTCGCTTATTGATATGTTACCATACATTGCGTTATAATTGTTATGCATTGTTATTATGGATGTTATGCAAGTGAGGTATAATATTTTGGATATTCAGCAATTAAGAGCTTTTCGTGAAGTGGCCCGACTACGAAGTTTTTCCGGGGCAGCGAAAGAACTGTTTCTTAGTCAGCCTGCGGTTTCACGTCAAATTTCTTCTTTAGAAAATGAAATAGGACTGCCGCTTTTTGTGCGTATGGGTAATAGCATTTCTATGACAGACCCCGGACGCAGGCTTCTAAGCTATGCGGATGATATTCTTCATAAACTGGACCAGGCTACTCGTGTGATCCAGGATTTACGTGATTTGGAAAGTGGTACAGTTACCATTGCCGCAGATGATTATTTAAGCAAATACTTTTTGCCTTGTTTTCTGGGTGAGTTCCATCGCCGGTACCCTAACTTCCAACTACGTCTCATCACTCAGCCACAGGAAGGTTTAACCAGCCTCCTAGCCGACGGAGAAACGGATTTGGCATTTTTCTGCGGGGAACCAAAAGAGAATGTGTCACTTACCCTAGAGCAACTGTGCATGGAAGAACTCTGTTTTGTAGCTCCAGGGTCGCTTTCTTCAGATATTGCCAGTAACCTAGACAAGTACGCTCCATTTTTGTTTCCACCAAATATGTCGTCCTTTGGTGAAGATTACAAACTTTATTTGCCGGAATCCATAGAACATACCAATTCGCCAATTTCCATTATGTCCCTTGAAGGAATCAGAACGGCTCTTATAGGAGGCTTTGGGTGTAGTATTTTACCCAGAAACCTCATTCGTTGGGAGTTAGAAAAAGGTTTTTTACAATCAATTCCCATTGGGCTTGAGTGTCCGGTTATTCTCACCTACCCGAAGGACACCCGGCTTGCTCATCCCGTTCTACTTTTTATGGGGGTTATTCGGAAGATGTTGTCTGTCTAACCCAGCATGCCTCCACTGACTAACAAATTAATTGCAACGATCATAACTTTGAAAGCACACGAAGCATAATTTAAAGCACCCAAGATTGATAAACTTCCTGGGTGCTTATATTTGTTTAAACTTCTTCTGCTGAGTCCGCTTTGTCCACTAAATGTTTTTCCTTTTAAATTGATTCTTCGAACGTAACCTTGAATTCATTGATTCCTTTTCCTAAGGCTTTTCCTAAGGCTGTCATTATAAATATCGTGCATAGCTTCTATGTTTATAATGCATTTCCATTATATCTCGCCTTATGATAATCTTTCATTAGGTCTTTTTAAAGGAGGACCGTTACGAAGAACTCGATGGCATGTGGTCGGACGGTCCCACTAAAAACGAGGAGGATTTACAGATGCCAGCTATCAACAAAGTCAATTTAAAATCTAAAAAAGAATCTTTGAAGACACTCATGAAAAAAAGAGCCAACATTCAAATTGCCCTGGCACTTGGTTTTTTGCTCCTTAACTTTGTCCTCTTTTTCGTAACCAAAAAAGTGGCTTACATTCCTCTGATTCTAATACCTTTTATGGTTATATCCGTTTTTATCTGGTCCAGAGGGTTTTGTGGTTGGGCTTGTCCGAGGGCAGCCTTCCTTGAACGGTTTATGAAGTATATCAGCTTAAACAAACCCGTACCCAAATGGATGCAAAGCCTCTGGGTAAGCGCATTAATTTTCATTGTCCTCATTTCCAGGGTCACTTACGTTGGGTTCACCAAGGGTTTACTTGCAGCCGGATTCCTATTATGTATCGTACCTACAATCGGTGCCCTGCTTGTGGCTTGGTACAGCCCAAAAACCTGGTGTGCCATATGCCCCACCGGAACACTGATGAAGTTTGTTGACCTAGCGACCAAACGATTTAAAGTCAGGAAGAACAGCTGCACAAGCTGTGGTATTTGTGATAACGCCTGTCTCATGAGCATTGAAGTGAGCAAATTACCACAACACTCATTTATCAATGAGCCAAACTGCACTCAATGCGGACTTTGTGTCGCAGCATGTCCGACCTGTTCGCTTGAGCTCCCCCAAAGTACCAAGAAGCCTCAGGAGATCTCCAAAAAGGTTGCCGTGTAGCAAAGTTCAACATGGACTGGGGATGCATGGCGACGAAATAGGCCAAAGCCAGATAACTCTTGCTTCGCTCAAGGTATTCTTCTCTAAAAGGATGATACTTTAGCATCAAACGAAAATCACGTTTGCAGGTATAGCATGATTGAAGGGGTACTGTCTGTTTAGTATACGAGGGTTTCAAAAAGAAACGTCCTCCTAACGTTCAAAATGAGCGTGGGAGGACGTTTCTTGCATGCCGATATAACTAAATTAACTTACTCTCAAAGCAAGACCTTTGGCAATCACCGATTGCACTACAGATGAACATCAGCCACCGGCAGGATTCTTAGTCAGACATTCACGCCCGGTATTGGCCCCTGTATGCTTCTTAATATCATCCAAAGTAGAGCAGCACTTGGCTACAGCGACATGATATAAGATTTCTTCTTCCGTGACATTTGCACAATAACAAATAGGAACAGGGGGCGTGACATTTTTAAACCAAATCTTACTAATCAATTGGTCTTGAAGTATTGTTTCCTTCCCGTCCTGAGAATAATAGGCAACCTTACAATCGGGAGTTTTACATAGAAATAACTGTTCTCCTTCAATCTCAATACCAGATTGTACCTGATGGTTAACTGTTACCTTACGTACTTGCTGACCGACCCAGTTACAAATAGGGCAGGCCGAAATTACGTTTGAATTTGCGGAAAGCTCACGCATCATGTGGCATAAACCCTTCCTTTCACTCCTGTAATCTTTCAATGATTAGATAATCATCAATTGGCCCTTCGTCAGAGCATGGATAAAAGGCATTATTTAACTCTTCGTCCTGAACGTATTTTATTTTAAGCAATAAAGCAGTTTCTGCATTGGCCAATTCTCTACCTAAATAGGCAGCATGGTCAAAGTCTGGAAAACAAACCCCGTTTGATAGCGGTATTGACGATGTCAATTGTTTTGTCTCCCCGAATAGCCTCATTGAGAACATGGTCATTCGTGTTTCAACCCGTCCTTTGATTCGTTTACTATCATTCGGTCTTATAAGCTCGAAACTCATAAACAAATACGCACACTATAGCCCATAATCCACTCACAGTTAAACTTGTAACCATAGCGCTAGGAGTGTGGATACGGAAATAAATCGGGCTAAGAGCTAAATTTTCCATCCTTAAGTACAAAGAAATAGTTAGAATTAGAAGAGGATAATATTCAAAAAAGCTCATAGTGAATCAAGTCATCGGTAAGCGTGGCTAATCTTTCGAACTACAAAAAAGGATTAAAGTTCTCTATTTTTAATGAACTTTAATCCTTTTCCTGTAAAATCCGAACATTAATACTGTAGCAGTTAACGCCATTGCCGAACCGAAGTAAAAAGGAGCTCTATTGTCGACTTTGTCATAGAGTAAGCCAGCTACAACACTTGCCGGAAGCAACGTGAACCCGATAATTGAATTGTATATTCCAAGTCCTGTGCCTATCTTGTTCTTGTCAATAAGATCCGCAACCAACGCTTTCTGCACACCATCCGTTGCTGCACTGTAAAGTCCATATAATACGAAAAGCAAAATCACTACCGCTTTATCGTTAGTTCTTCCAAAACCAAAGTATATAATGGAATAAAGTAAATACCCGAAGATAATGAGTCTTTCTCGACCAAATCTATCGGAAAGTATACCGGCGGGAACAGCAAAAATAACGGCGACTGAATTGAAAATCAGGTATACAAGTGGTATGAACAAGGCTTTTATACCGATGTCATTAGCTTTAACCAATAGTAGAGCATCGGTTGAGTTACCCAGGGTAAATATAAAAGCAATCCCCAGAAATATATAATATCTGATTGGGAAGTCCTTAAATGCAATTTTTCCAGGAAGTTCGGCTTTGTTTTTCTTGGCCTCTTTGACAAAAGTAATTATTACAAGCACTCCCAGTATACCCGGTACGGCTGAAAGCAGAAATACCTTGCGGTAATCACTCGGAAAGGCTGTCAATACTGCAAAGGCCAGTAGAGGTCCGACAATTGCTCCACTGTTATCCATAGCTTTATGAAAGCCAAAACTTCTCCCCTTTTTACTCTCACTTGATGATCCTGCTATAAGGCTGTCTCTCGGTGCAGTTCTTATTCCCTTTCCAACCCTTTCGGTAAAGCGGATTATTAGAACCTGCAAAGGCGAAGTTACTATTGAAAAAAAGGGAGACAAAATAGCTGTAATTGCATAGCCTACGACCATGAAAGGTTTGTTTCTTCCAATCTTATCACTCCACCAGCCTGATAAAGCCTTGAGAACCGAAGCTGTACTCTCTGCTATTCCTTCGATAAGAGAAACCTCTGTCTTTGATGCCCCTATAGACATTAAAAATAACGGCATAATGGCATATATCATTTTTGTTGTTGTATCGGTTAGAAAGCTGGTTATCCCTGCAAAAAAAATGTTCCATTCAAGCCCTAAAACCTTTTTTTGCTTCTCGGTCTCAGCACTCACACTATTTCCCCCTCCTTAATTATTATGCTTATAAACCATATCACTATAGTTATCAAAAGCTATTTTAACCTGATCCAGTTTTTCCTTCGCGTAATCTCCTTGCAAAGAATGAAATATATCCCTTACCTCAATCTTGCCATACCACGATAAAAGCTTGTCAAGTTCTTCCTCTTCTTCTTCAACTTCTGCAAAAGTGAACTTTTCTATTGCGATTTCCTTTTCAATTTCCTTGAAATAATCCTCACACTTATCTATAAATTCTTTGTACTCCTCATCTCTTGCTTTATTAAAATAGGTAATAACTTTATTTTCATGCTCAAGATTTAAAAATTCGCATTGCATCAATAGAACTTCACCATTTTTGACCTCAATCTCCTGAGAAATTGTCTGTAATGCAGAGTAATTATCATCATTATGGGGTAAGACCCACATTGATTGTTGTATGTTAACAGCACCGAGTTTTTTAAGACTTCTCCATGTTGCCACTCTTAATCTTGATGGTTCTGTAGGTAGGTTATAGTTTATTACCAGCCATTTTCCTTTTTCCATTCTTCTCGCTCCCTTTTGTAACGTTCGTTACATCGAATATATCATGATGTAACATCCGTTACAAGTTTAGATCAACTAAATTTTTACTCCTCTATTTCCTCAACCCTTATCCCACTCTTTAGTGCCTCTGTCATTCAAAAAACCGTTCACAGCCATTTCGGTAAGCTTTAAATGAGTTGGACAGAGCAGATTGCCGTCTTGCGTATTGTTTATGATTGCGATTGCTTTATCAGTTCTTCTTCAATTTCGGCAGGGGGAAAGAGAAAACTAAATATGTTAGCATAAATAATAAGAAGGCAGGAGTTCCATGAGGTATGGAGCACCTGCCTATGATTTATCGCCTTTTATCCCTTTTCCCCTATCCGCTACGGCCTTTCACCCAACTTTTCCGACCAATACCTTATCTAATATTTTATTTAAATCTTCTTGTTGGAGCGGTTTGAACAGTATCTCAAGCGGTGAAGCTGACATTATTATGTGCATCCTGGATTCTCGGAAACACATAACCAGGTGGCCTCAAACCCGCGTAGATGCAGGAAAGTACACTCGTTATGTGTTTTACTCATAACGATGGGCTTAGAGACAGGCGAGACTTGAAATCCCTTGATTTTACGGGATTTTTGTTCAAACCTTGTTATGAGTCGGCGAGAATCCAGGGTGCATAAAAAACACTACTACCCCCAAACCTAACTTTAACAAAAAGGCCCAGAAGTCTAGCTTCAAGGTCTCTATGAATTAATTTTGCAGCTATTCACGACTGAGTATCGCATATTTCTCGAATAAATTCTCATCCTTATCAATTAATTCTAACATTCTTTGGGCAGGACCTTCAGGGACATTTCTATCAGCTTCCCAGGCCTCAACAGTCTTTTTTGATACTCCCAAAGCTCTGGCAAATACTTGTTGTGACAGTCGATGTTTTTCTCTTATCTCTTTTATTTCCGGTCCATGAAAGCGAGGCAATGAAGCAATTCTTACACGGTTAACTGTAACATTCTTCAATTCGCCTTTTTCATATTCAATTGCTTCGTTTAACCCATTAATGATACTGTCATAAACACTCACCGTGATCACTTCCTTCTCAACTCATCTTCCAGCTGTTCGATGAACTTTCTGATGCTATTCCGTTCCTCTTGGGTAAGATTATCCTTCTCATTCTTAGGATATGCTGAAATAAGATATAGTTTCTCGTAAATTAGAAAATCAACGTATACGACCCTTACCCTTATACTACCCCGTTTACCGCGATTGGGAAGTGCCCATCTTAGTTTTCTAAGCCCTCCTGTCCCAGTTACAACTGGTCCAGCTTGAGGGCGTTGGCATAAGAATTCTTCCAGAGAAACAATATCATCTTCTAGTAAGCCAAGATTTTCCCAACATTTTTCAAATTCTGGTACTCTTACAAATTCTCTGTACATTAGTATCCCTCACCAAAATTATACCCTACTAAATAGGGTGTGTCAATTTAGCCGAAAAGCCCAGCATTGCTGGACTTTCTATGTTCTAAAAAAATTGTATAAATTATTGAGTACTTATTCGGCAGAGGCGAGGGGATTTGCACCCCTGTATCGAAGAGTAACCACATAAGCGTCTACGCGTGTATCCTTTATTTTAAGTTTCGCCAGTAGTGACTCCTAAAGGCAAGGATTCATTTAATTACATTTTTTGGAAATACATGTGATTATAATATATTCCCGCTTCTTCCCCTATTCTTATAATTATTGAGATATTGCATAATCAATATCTCAACATGTAGACCATCGAAACATTTCAGTTTCATGGGGGGGGGTTCCTCAAATCACACATATATATTGCGCAATAGAATCTCATTTTTTGTAAAGAGTAGGTGGAGAAACTGAATTCAGAAGAGTTAAAGATCTTTGAAAACAATATGCGGTACAAATTTTGCCCCCATTGTGGTGGTAAACTATCCTTAGTAGAGACGCTTTCTCTTAGCAGACCGAAATGTGTAGATTGCAATAGAATATTCTATCAGAATCCTGCTGTGGGAGTTGCTGCCATAATTATTCGTGATAAAAAGATACTGTTGGGAAAGAGAAATGCAAGCTATCGTGATATGTGGTGTATTCCCTGCGGGTATGTGGAATATTACGAGGACGCTAGAGAAGCCTTGATTCGGGAAATCAAAGAAGAGACAAATCTGGATATCAAATTAAGCAGAGTATTTGATATCCATTCAAATTTCCATAATCCGGCCCAGCACACAGTGGGGATATGGTTTTTAGTTGAAGAATATCGAGGAAACATAACTCCAGGAGACGATATCGAAGCATTGGATTTCTTTTCAACTGCAGAGATCAAAGAACAAAACATAGTTGTTGCATTTCCTACAGATGTACGAGTATTGGATGATCTTGTTAATATGGGATTGATACTTTAATGAATCAGTTAAATCTAGGAATATCGAGCTTATAGAAATAGGGGCTTCAAAACTAGTTTAAGTATTGTTATTCAGTAATAAACCGTTCAACCTCACGCTTAAGTCGTTCTGCCATTTCACTCAGTTGTTCTGCGCTAGCAGCCATTTCTTGCGTTGCGGCAGACTGTTCCTCGGTCGATGCTGCAACTTGTTGTGTTTGTGCTACTGTATCAAGAATAATAGTTGATATTTCTTTTACAGAATGATTTATTTTGAGAGAGGAGACCTGAATGTGAGTGAAAATCTCTTGAATCTTACCATCGTCTTTTTCTGTTTCCTTAACTCTCTCAACAATTTGCTCTAGTGCTTTTCCACCCTGTTTGATGTTATCCAACTGAAGGTTAACTCTCTCTAGATTGCTCTCCATCGTACTGACTGTTACCGAAGTTTCAGCTTGAATATCCTTAATCAATTCAGCAATACTTTTTGCAGCTATCGTCGTTCTTTCCGAAAGTTTACTAATTTCCTGCGCTACTACCGAAAAACCTCGTCCTGCTTCGCCCGCTCTAGCCGCTTCAATTGAGGCGTTCAAAGCTAACAGACTTGTCTGTGAAGCAATACTCGTGATCATCGTTACAATTTTGCCGATTTCATCTGACCTTTGTCCCAGCTTTTGAACGGAATCTGTTGCGAATTCCACAGTTCTGCCTACAGCAGAAAGTTGATCAATTGCTTTTACCAAAGAATTTCGTCCTTCTTGTGCGAACAAGGAAGTTTCCTTAGCATTTTCATAAGTTCTTTGCGCTTCCTTAAGACCACGCTCAATCTCGTCACCGTTAAGGTCTAAAATATTCAAAACGGAGTTTGTATAATCACTTTGTCTTGAGGCACCTGCCGCTACCTCATTGCTGGCTATGGCAACCTGCTCTGAAGTCTTACCTGCTTGTTCGGCGGCCATCGTTATTTGTACTGCTGCATCTGAGGTATCTTTGGCTATGATTTTAACATTGAAAATAATCGTTCGTAATGATTCTACAGTTGCACATAATGAATTCCCTATACTTTTCATTTCTCCACTAGCTGTACAATTTTGAATTGTAAAATTCCCATCAGCAAGTTGGTTCGCAAAGCCAACCATTTCTTTAACATCTCGTTGAGTTTTACGATTAATCAACCAAGCAATTAATAGATTAATAATTAAGGCCAGCATAGCTAATGCCAAACCTATCATAATCCGTTGACTTGTCGCTTTTTGCATCATTAATTTTTCTTTAATTATAATCTGATCAATATTATCGTAGTAATTCCCTGTACCAATAACCCAGCTCCAAGGTCTGAATAAGAGAGAATAACTTCGTTTGGAATAAGCTTTTGGAGTGGCGCTTTTGTCGTCTGGTTTAGGAAAATCATATTGGGTGTATCCTCCACCATCCTGAGAGCCGCTATTTATTATTTCCTGAATATAATAAACCCCATTGGCATCCTTTGCCTCCCATCGACTTTTACCCTCACTTTCCTTGCCGAGATTGACAATATTCATTCCATTCGTTGTATCCGCCCAAATATACCCGTCTTTGCCGTACCTTAACCCTCTAATAATTGCTGCGGCCTGTTTTTGCGCCTCAACTTCACTTAGCTGTCCTTGGGTTGCCTTTTGTTGATATTCGTTAAGTATTGCTGTAGCCGTTTGTACTTCTTGTTTGACCTGTTGATCGAACTGCTCCATGTATATATCGTGGATTTGGGTTAATCCAGCATTTCCTTGCCCGATTAATGTAGTTATGCAATATCCACCAATGAGAATCATTGTAATTGTTGTTACCAAAACTATGATAAGAGCAGATCTGTATTTAGCCATCTTTATTACCCCCCCCTTAAAAATTCCCCAAAACTGTTGTTTAAATGTCTGTTTTATCCAGCATCTTGAGTCCTTCTTCAACGGATTCTACTATGGAAAAGAGTCGGTCCAGCTTAGTAATTCTGAACAAATCCCGGATGTAATCATCCTTGATGATGATGATCATGACCCTGCCTGTTTTTATGCGTTTGGCCGTATTAACAATCACCCCAAAACCAGTACTGTCAATCTGTTTAAGTGCTGTCAGATCAAGTAGATATCCCTCTGCATCTTCAAAGACTTCAGTAATCTCTTTCTTGACCTCCGTTATAGACTGATATATTAAACCTCCCTCAATATTAAGTTTAAGATAGTGATCAATTTTATTTGCAAAAACCTTTACTTGAACATCTTTCTTATCAAGAAACTTTTCCATTATCGTCTCTCCTTTTAATAATTGTATAGGTGGCTGCTCCATCGGGCGTTAAGCTACAATCAAAAAAATCTGTTAAGCAATTTATTAACAATAACCCTCTTCCACTTTCCATCATCAAAATGTCTTCAAACAAGACGTTTTCTAATGACTGTCTCCAGTCCTCTGCTAATCCTCCTCCATAGTCAGTTACACTTAATTCGACTATCTCTGAATTTGCTTTTGCTTCAATCTTAATAACATAAGGACAAGAGTCTTCATACTTTTGATTCATAGCTTTAACACTATTTATAAGCAGTTCATGCGCTGCAAACTGAACGTCCTTATACTGTTTAAACCCTTCATCTATTAAGAAACGTTCTATTTCATGATCCACTCTCTCGATTTCCTGACTAACAGGCATCATTTCCAGCCGCATGCTCTTCATGAGTTAGTTCCTCTCCACTATCTTTATCGATATAATTGATATGTCGTCCTGTCTATCTAATCGGGCGACCTGCTCTTTTATCCGATCCGCTAAGTAAATATCCGTCATTTGATTCCATTCATCAGCTAAGAATCCATTGACCTCTTCGTTAAGATGAACATTATTTTTTGCATATGTTTCTAGCACACCGTCTGTCATTAAAAAAATTACATTTTGCGTTGTATAGTGATATACTCCCTTTCTAATTTCAAAAGGGATTCCTAATCCTAAGGGGGGGCATCCTTCGTTCAACTTAAACCTTTTACCATCCTGATGGATAAGTAGGCCATCGGGGTGTCCAGCGTTAACGTATTCTATAGAGTTTTCCAGGGTATTAATAATTACATATATCGCCGTACAATAGTAATCTATTTCATTTCTAGCTGCTTGGTTAAAATCTGTCATATAATCATTGAGGGCACTTATCACATATTCAACTCCTGGATTATTTAATATCATGCTTGGGAGCAACGCCCTTAAATACATACAAATTAATGATGTAGCCGTTCCATGCCCCATCACATCAATTAGTATTATTCCAAACCTATTTTCATCTATCTGGTTCCAATAATATAGATCCCCTCCAAGAAACGTTTCGGGAAGATAAATCCCTTTTATAATGACTCGTTCAGTGAGGATAGGCTGAGGCAGAAGCTTTTGTTGGAGGCTCTCCGCAATTCTCAAGTCAGCAAAAACCTTCCTTTTGAAGTTTTCTTTCTCAGTAATGTCATTAAACACTAGTACAAAACGATATATTTTACCACTCACATTCATAACAGGCCTTATTTTCAGGCTAGCAATAATTTTTTCTCTTCCTTTAGAATTGTAAATGGTACAGTCTTTATCAAAATCCACTAGATTTTCATAGTTCTTAATATAAAAGACAATATCCTCCAAGCAATAATAGTTAATAGGAAGATCAAGAATACTCCTATTATTCAAATTTTCTCTTTGTAAACCCATCATACGGACAAAAGCCTCATTAAAGAATACAATATTTTTATCTTGTGTGATTACCGCCACTCCATTTGGAGACGCATCAACTGCAGCGACCTGGATTCGATATGAGTTTAGCGATAACTTTAATTCTTGTTCTTTTTGCATTTGCTCATCTAAGGCTTTCTTTAACCTTAGGGCCGATTGAATCCTTGTTAAGACTTCAGTGAATTTAAACGGTTTTTGGATATAGTCCATTACTCCAGCTTTAAAAGCTGCAGCCAGATCCTCCATGCTATTAGAGGCTGTGATCATAATAATTGGAACATTATCAAAAATTTTATGTTTCCTAATATGTCTGCAAAAATCTAGGCCGTCCATTTCTGGCATGATAAGGTCGGTTACAATAATATCAAAATGTTTATCCTTTGTTGAGTTGACCCTGCCTTTTGTTGAAATACCCAGTACCTTAAGTCCTTCATGAGCAGAATATACTGAATCTATATGCTTATAGCCTGCCTTTTTTAGGATATCTATTAGCAAAACCACATTAAATTTTGTGTCATCTACAACCAATATCCGTGCTTTATCATCTAGCTCATCCATTCCCATAGACACCAATTGGCAACTCCCTTCCTACTATGGGCTGTCACAGTACTAAAACAGATTAATTTTCTTCAAAACTTGTCATGTTATCAATAGTTGTATATGCCGATACTTTTGAAATAAAAAACCTAGTTCATAAATTAATTTATGAACTAGGCCGGTTGCGCTACTTATTCCACATGCATTAAGCGCCCAAATACAATACATGCTTCAAGATTTCCTTGATTTCTATCTGGAATTATTAAATTATCAGAACACTTACATTATTAGTATAGCACAACTTATATGCACAATTTGTAATAATAAGGCGTTGCGCATATAATATTACATAATTTTACATACATCATGTCAATAGAGAGTTGGTTAGAACTCGTTCCTAATAAGCAACAAACTTAAAATAAAATTATTATGCCCCTCCTTCCTCCACCGGGCATACGAACGACAGACTACAGGCTTACGGAGAGCCGGTTTCGGTTGACAAGAGGGCCATTCGGAGCATTAATAAGCCCAACAGTATTAACTGTTAGGCTTATTAAATGCATTTATCTGGGTCGACCCTATCCACCGACATACTTTAGTTATGTCTCTGCCTACTGTAAGCAGTAGCGTTCCAATTATTTTGTACAATAATTTACGAATACGATAATTTAACAAAACCTATTAAGAAACCACATTGACGCTTAGCTTTTATATCATTTCGCTATGTAAAAGAATTTAATGATGAACTTGTTAATAATATTTTGAAGTTCAAATGCCCTAGTGGATAAACTTTGGGCCGATGAAGAAACTTGTTCCATCGAAGCAGTTTGTTCTTCAACCCCTGCAGAGACCGTTTGTGCTTGATCTGCTGTCTCCTTACTAATTGCATCAACTTGTTTAACCGATGTAACTACTTGTTGATTACCACTCGCTATTTGTTGAATTATAGCAGATATCTGTTCCATTTGTGCGGATACATTTTCAACAAGTTTTGCGATTTCGCTAAAGGATTGTCCTGCCACATTTACGACTTCCATCCCCACTTTTACATTATTTACATTATCTTTAATAGTAGTTACTGCTGTACTGATATCACTCTGGTTTTGATTTATTAGGGTCGCGATTTGTATTGTAGCTTCACGAGATTGTTCTGCGAGTTTTCGAACTTCCTCAGCGACCACGGAAAAACCACGGCCCTGTTCACCAGCCCTAGCTGCTTCGATTGCCGCATTTAGAGCCAATAAATTGGTCTGGTCAGCTTCACGTACTTGTTTTATTGTTACAAAACAAGTACGTGAAAGCCCTATTGGAACACCTTCTCCTTTGTCATCTTCCACAAATCCATAGGCTACTCCCGCGCGAATCACTCGATTAACCCAACCTTTTGCAATCGCTGGTGGTTGCCCCCACCAATTTGGGTGAATTATTATAATCCCTTCTGCTTCAGCTATTTCCTGACAGTGTGCCTGAACTATTGGATCAGGTATTACTCCTTTTGAGATTTCCCCCAAGGAAAAATTGGAATTCATTCTTCGTGGTAAAAGCCTGACCTTACGATCTGGCTCAATATATTTCCCCGAACGCTCCGTCACTCCAAAGAGACTATAAGCACTATCAACCCCGCTGATACCAAGGTTTTCAGCCTAACTCAAATATAACACTATTAAGCACTCAACGTGCCCTGTCTCTGAGACATAAATTTACCCCAACGGGGTTATGGAGAGAGTAAGAAAGTGACTTAAATTACGATAGCTTAATCAAGAGTTGCGACAACTCTATTTACTTTTTTCAGTGCATTTGGGTTAATTTTCAATGTACAAGTTTCTTGTCCTGAGCCCCCATATATAGAAGAGTATTGAAACAACCTTTTATCGACAACACATGGTAAATTATGTCCCACCATTGAGACACTTCCTATAGTGCAACCAGTTACTTTTTCAACATCTTTTGCCCCGGCTAGCTTTACCTTGATGCATCCTAGAATACTCGCAACTTCATTAAAATCAATGTGGCCACGGTCGCCGGACACAATTAACGCAAAGAAACCTTTGTCCGTCTTCAGAATTAGTGTCGGGGCAGTTTGACCGATGGTTATACCAAAGTACGTTGCACCCTCCTGTGCAGTATGGATTGGAACAATATGGTTGATTAGTTCAAATGGAACGTTCTTCTCTTTGAAAAGAACTTGTAAGCTTTCCATACCCTTTTCCCCTTATTTTTTCATTTTTTCTCGCTCAGTTAGAAAGAGTTTGCAGTACGATGTCCCACATATCAGAACCCACTCTGGATTCACCAAACGAGTGAGCATCGCCAATGGAGGGGATCACGTTCCTGTTTCCAACGCCACTCCGGCAAGTTATCGCTCCGTAGGAATGTGAGAATCTGTTTGACAAAGTGGCAACGCCGTAATACGCCGTTCAATTACCCTATTACCCTGGAAAATAAGTATTTACGACTTCCTTTACATCCTCTAGCCAATCTTCCCTTTGTTCCAAGCTGCTGGTTACCACAACCCCATACATTTTTCTATAAAAGTTACGAACGCCACACAGATCAAAAATGCACGACTTCCATAAAATCTCCAATGGATCACCAAAGACATTTTGTTCACGTTCTTTTGGGGTGTTTGAGGTGTTAAATACGAGTGTTGCTTTTGCCTTCAAAAGCCCTATTGGAACACCTTCTCCTTTGTCATCTTCCACAAATCTATAGGCTACTCCCGCGCGAATCACTCGATCAACCCACCCTTTTAAAATCGCTGGTGGTTGCCCCCACCAATTTGGGTGAATTATTATAATCCCTTCTGCTTCAGCTATCTCCTGACAGTGTGCCTGAACTATTGGATCAGGTATTACTCCTTTTGAGATTTCCCCCCAAGGAAGAATTGGATTAAAATTCTCATCATATAGGTCATGAAAAGCGACCTCGTATCCATTACCAAGTAATGTTTGAACTACTTTATCGGCAATTGCATGATTAAAGCTTCCCTTTTGAGGATGGCCTAAAATAACTGAAATCTTCATAAATATCCTCCAATCGAAGTGTCATAGCCACCCAGACACCTTCTTATTTTACAGACTCAACCCAGCCAGCAAATCCCTAAACTACTTCAAAGCTTCTTTACCAAACAGGGACATCCTTCCCAATCTGGGAATGAGCGAGGCGAGCATACAGATTTATTTTACTTAGCGCAATTGCATGGATTGAGTTTTTGAGGCTATAATAAGACTCCTTTTTGTTGATATAGGCGGCCCTAATCTTTACCTTTTTCTCAAATCGCTAAGAATTCCCTGAATTGTGCGGTGATATACCTGTGGTGCAAAAACGGCTCCCCAACCACTGCCCAACTGAAACAATCCGTCATAAGCCTCACTATAGAACGACTTGATATAATGTGGAATATTTTGTTCCTTCAAAAAATCATCCACGATCTGTGCCTCAATCTGATGTTCTAAAATACAAGCCTTGGTGTAGCTTGATAAAACGTCCACTTTAATCAACTCCTCAGCAACCCCGATTTACGCTCCAAGATAAATGGAAACCCAGTACATTCCTCAACTCCAACAGTACCTCTTTCATTAGTTAGGTACACCCTTCCCCCAATCTGGGAATAAGCGGGGTGAGTAGATCTAAAATCCATACTATGGCATTTGTAAGCAAGGATTCAAGGGATCTGTGAAGTACTTCAAGTAATTTGTGGTATATAATGATGGTTTCTCTTCTCCGTAAATAACCTTTTTCTACATTTTGCCCTTCATATCCTTCCACGATAGTAAAAATAATCCAAGGGAAAACAAAAAAGCCAGACCTAACGATCCAGCTCAATATAATTCTAATGTGTACCCCATGTCATTATAAAAAGACTATACCTCTTCTCAAACCCGCTCATACCAAGGCTTTTGCACAACACTAAATAGCAATAGCACTATTAGGGTCTCCACGTGCCTTGATGTTACTTCAATGTAAGTTATATTCACTGAACATTTTAACAATCGTGTTCGGAAAATGGGTTGAGCATGCATAACTTCTCTTGGAGTTATATGGATTTTGGGAAGTTCAGTTAGCCAGCAGAATACAGTACGAAATAAGAATAATTGGTAGTTGTACTATGTGGTATAATTTTTAGTGTGGCGCATTCGCAGGATATTTTATAATATAAATCTGTAACTCTGCAATAACATACTATATGCCTTAAATTTAAAGATGTATAATTTATGAAAATACTTTCAAAGGAGTTACTTCATGAATATTACATCTTTTTTAATATACTGCGTTATAGTTACATTTACACCTGGACCTACAAATATCGTAATATTGTCCACGTCACATAATTTGGGGACAAAAAAGGCAATGGAATATTCGTATGGAGCAACAATTGCATTTGGTTTATTACTTGGTATTTCCGTTGTGTTTAATACTGTACTTATAACAGTAATACCAAAGATTTTAATTGTTATGCAGATCATCGGAAGCTTCTATATACTCTATCTTGCTTATCAAATATACAAAATGGATGTCTCAGAGTCGGCTGAGATACAAACCGCTACGTTTGTTTCTGGCTTCCTAACGCAGTTTGTAAATCCAAAAGTCGTACTGTTCACAATGACAGTAATTCCAAGCTTTGTTATGCCGTATTATACTGCTCCGCCAGCACTTGCAGTATTTGCTGCAGTAATAACAATGATTGGATTTTGCGCATTTGTTACATGGGTTCTCTTCGGTGTACTGTTTAAGGAATTTTTGAAGAAATATCAAAAGACTGTTAATATAGTTATGGCATTATTTTTAGTTTATTCTGCGATACTGGCATCTGGGGTAGTTGAGCTAACTAAGAGGTGATTCATTTGGATAGATTTATATATAAAAAATCGATTGGTGTTACTGTGTTGTCAGCAAGCTTTGCTGATTTTAAATATAAAAAGCACTCTCACAAGGAGTATGCATTAGGTGTAACTCTGCGAGGTATTCAGCAGTATAACTTAGACGGTAATTTTCAATCATCCTATCAAAATGGTGTTATGCTTTTTAATCCGGAACAGCCGCATGACGGTATGGCACATGATAAGACAGGTATTGATTATGTTATGGTATATATTGAGCCGAAACTGTTTTTGAAGATTCTTGAAAAGAAGGATATAGTTCGCTTCTCTTCTCCAATTGTGTATAATTACATGCTTCAACAAAAAATACTAAACCTTTCTAGTGCAATATTAAGCGGAAAAGACGAAGCATTGTGCAGTGAATTGCTTTTATCTCTTACGGATAGCTTTACTCAGCCTAATCTTTGTATGAGTTACAAGAAGGACAATGATTTAACCAGAAAAGCAAAGGATATGATTCATTGCAGCCTGGAGAATGTACTAAGACTTGATGACATTTGTAGAAGACTTGGCATTTCAAAATTTCAGTTTATCAGAATGTTTAAAGTCAGTACAGGAATTTCGCCATATCAATATTTTCTAAACTGCAAGGTAGAACTTGCGAAACAGTTAATAGAAAAAAACAAAGATGTATATTCGGCAGTAGCAGAATGCGGTTTTGTTGATTTAACACATTTAAACAAGCATTTTAAAAGTATATATGGAATAACAGCCTTTGGATATATGTCC
>LOEW01000073.1 GCA_001516045.1 Desulfosporosinus sp. BRH_c37 | reverse complement strand
CGGCGAAACCCTCCACCGGAGGCTTTCGTCACTGGAGACTATCGTACTGGAGACTATTGTCACTGGAGAGTATCGTGCTTATCGTCTTGGTGGTGGTCCCTTCGCTAGCCATTAGAAATTTGTGCGAATTTATTTTTAGAGATGAGGGAATATAAAAGTTTAATGGAACATCTCAAACACTAGGAGGAAAATCGTAAGGAAAAGGAGAATAATAGAGACAGAACCGGAACAAGTAATCGTTCTGTGTTTAAGACCTCGATTAGGAGGATACAACCTTGATCCAAGCCATTCTCTTTGACCTTGAGGGAGCTCTGACAGATGTTGATACGACTGATTTCATGCGCAATTACCTAGGAATTTTGGCACCTCGCTTTGCGCATCTACTGTCACCCGATAAGTTTTCAAGACAACTTTTAAGATCGTTGGAAACTTCCCAAAGTGACCCTAAACCTGGGCAGACAAATATCCAGACGTTTTACGACGACTTTAGTAAAGCTACAGGGCATTCCTTTCAAACACTGCGGCCGATTTTTGAGGAGTTTTATGAATCCGATTTCCCTGCCTTACGTTGCCTAGTGGAGGCCGTTCCTCAAGGGGTCAAAGTAGTTGAGTATGCCATTCAACAGGGATTTTTAACCGCTGTTGCTTCGAATCCGGTGTTACCATTATGCGCCATGCAAGAACATATACGCTGGGCTGGGCTTACGCCAGAACATTTTAAGATAATTCCAGCTTTGGATAACTTTCATTTTTTTAAACCTCATTTAGGATTTTTTAGAGAAGTTGCTGAAAATCTTGGTGTTAAACCTGATAGTTGTTTATTAGTCAGTGGGCAGACTCGAGACATAATCTGTCGAGAACTGGGGATGAAGATGTTTTTCATAGGATCAATAGAATCAGAGGAGAAGACTGATTATGCTGGCAATCTTGACGATCTCTTCCGTTTAATCAGTCAAGGGAATTTATAATTTGCTGGCATGAAGGGATGGATAAGGGTGGGAATACTTTGCCAGCCCGCAATCAAAACAATTGGACACCAAAATTTACCTGTTCCCTCAGTGCGTATGGCACTGTTATTCTATGAGTTTCTTAGCCGTTATAAGGAGTGGAAAACCGCTAAACTTCAAGAAGCGATCGGGATGTTAATTCTTTTATTTGTTGGGTTGTGTATTTTGTTTCTTCCTTGGCTTTTGCCGGAGAGAGGGATAATTATGAGTATGGTCATGCTAGTATTTTTCTATTTCGCTTTACGCTATTATTTAGAAGTTAACGAGCGGGTGAACCACTTATACATTAATGTGCATATTTTGCACCATCATTTGATCGGTAAACTCGAGGTGGGTTTTTGCGATCACTCAGCACCTTGCCATTGTGTCGAGAACTTTAGTCGCTATGTTGAAAAGCAATACAACATTTCATTCTCTAACGGTTTGTTAAGATGACATTCTAGGCCCTAAGATTTAGACTGTTTGCTATAAAATCTAGAAAGTGCTAAAATATGTTTAATTTTAGAAACATTAAATGAAAGCATCAGGAGGGTTCCATGAAAAAGTATGTTTGTTCTGCATGTGGTTATGTTTATGATCCTGAAGTAGGAGACCCAGACTCTGGGGTTGCACCGGGTACGGCTTTTGAGGATATCCCAGATGATTGGGTATGTCCAGTTTGTGGAGTAGGTAAAGATGAGTTTGAGGTATCTGAGTAACTGACAAAGGAATAAACTACGAGTAATTTAAAGGTTATCCAAATCGTAAGACTCCACTTCTACAAGTGGGAGCGGTACACCTTATCCTGCTTCGGTGACGATAGTCTCCAGTACGATAGTCTCCAGTGGAGACTTATGTCACCGAAGACTCGATGTTCAACTTTAGTTGAACGAGTTCACTTCAGAGTAGTTTAAAAAGGGAAAAGCGAACGATTTCGCTTTTCCCTTTTGTTTTTTCTTTTCAATAAGTAAGAGCAATTCATGAATTGGCCCTACAGTTCCATTATCGCAGCTTCATCTCGATCAAGTTTTTCCATACATGCTTTTAAGCGCGTTCGCAAAACAGAATCGCTTATGGCCTCCCGCATCTGACGTAAGAGATCTATGGTTCGCCTAAAAACGCTAATAATGTCGCCCTCATCAAGATTACACAAAGCTTGTACTTCAACGAACGTTTTGCCTTGACTCCAAGCGTAGGTAATTCCCGCCACGCGCGGATCGTATTTTATTACGTCTTCTCCACAAATACTTTGAATGTATTCGCAGATTTCTTTGACTGGCGCGGTATCGAAAACTCCAGCACGCTGAAACGTATCATTTTTTCTTGCTTCGAAGTCGATGCTGGACAGCAAGGCATTGAGTTGATCGTCATCAATTTGGGTAAATACATCTGAGTAAATGAGCTCGGTAACCAGAAGTTCTTGTACATAAATATGACTGGCGCAAGTACCACGAGGCAGGAGCTCATCTCCTCGTAAATAACCTATTTGACGAAGGTGATTTTTTTTGTATTCAAATTCAAGGAGAAAGGCATTTTCCTCTGGAAGGTCCCCTAAAGCCGTTTGAAGCTCTTTACGGCGCTGTTGTATCGTTAAGAAGCTCTTACTGTGGTCCTTACAGTTATCTTGTCGTGCCGAAGGGCAACTCTTCGGAGGCTGGGATAATAGTTTATCCCATGCTCGGATTTTTCGAGCCATTTCTCGTCCGTAAACACGGGTTTGTTTTCGGGGCCCTAAAGCCTTATACGTTTTTTTCAGCCTTTCAAATTCCTTTCGCTTGGGGTGGTGTTTCAAAGGACAGATAAATGTTCCAACTGCTTCGCAGACGTGATGTTGCGCCCCGTCAAGCTGTTCCTGGATTTGGGCTAATTCAGAGTGAAGATGTTGTGAGCTTAAATGGTAACTAAAGGCGGCAAAACTTTTTTGAAAATACGTAACAATTTGCTCTTGAGTAAGAGTGGCAGTGAGATTTAAAACGGTATTGTATGTCAGTCTAAATTGGCTGGTCAGTGGTTCAAGGCGATTGAGCTGGAATTTGGGGGGCGGGCTTTTTTCCATATAAGCTAAGTCCACAAGTGCAAATGAAAATCCCTTTTCATCGATTCCTCTGCGCCCTGCGCGACCGGACATTTGGAAAAATTCATGGTTAGCCAACGGACGGAAATTGCGGCCATCATATTTGTTAAGCGAATCAAAACACACTGCTTTGACAGGATAATTAATCCCGACACTAAAGGTTTCAGTGCAATAGAGCACTTTAATTAAACGTTCTAGGAAAAGTTCTTCGACCACAACCTTCTGGGAGGGGAGCAATCCAGCATGATGATAGGCGATTCCTTTGGAACACAAACGTTTAAGCTGACGAGTTGATGATGACCAGTCTATTTCAGGGCCAAAGAGCAGTAGGAATTTGTTTTCAACAATGCGTCGTTCCGGAGATCTTAAATAACTCGCTATCATTGCTAATTCCATGGCTTTTAGGGCACATTGTTTTCGGCTAAACACGAAAAAAAGTGCAGGTAGATGCTCACGCTGAATCGCGCGAATGAGATCTAAGTGAGTTGTTGGGCCGAAGGGGTTTTCATCGTTAATGCGATCTTTGAGTTTCTGGCGATAATAATGCCATAGTTGATCATAATCGACTAAGCCAGTGTCTTTAGTGTAGTAAAAGTATTCTAAAGGGACAACACGTTTGGATTCTTCGATGAGTGCAACATCTTCTTGCCGAATTGATTTAATCCAATCCACTAAATGTTGGGCATTAGCTATAGTAGCACTCAAACCAAGGAGCTTCATTTTCGGGGGCGCAAGAATAATGGATTCTTCCCATACTGTTCCACGTTCCTCATCATTAAGCCAGTGAATCTCATCAAAAACTATATGAGAAACTTTCTCAAGATTAGGATCTTCAGTAATGACCTGGTTGCGGAAAACTTCTGTTGTCATGATAAGAAGGGGAGCGGTTGGGTTAAGGACGACATCCCCAGTCATAATGCCAACGGCCTCTTCCCCAAACTGTGCTTTGAAGTCTCTGTATTTTTGATTACTTAACGCTTTGATGGGCGCCGTATAAATCACTCTTAAATGTTCGTTCATAGCTTTCTCAATCAAATAATCAGCTACAAGGGTCTTACCGGTACCTGTGGGAGCAGCAACAACAACAGATTTCCCAGCGTCAATGGCATCAAGTGCCTCTTCTTGAAAAGAATCGAGAGTAAATTCGTGATAGGTACGCTTGGACATGTGAGTCAGCTCGTTTCTGATTTATTTTACTTATATTAACAAAATGGTGAATAATGGTCAACTTTAGGCATATGAAAGAAAATAATAAGTCAAAGCTGCCACGGATATTCTGAATAACCGTCAGAATCCATAAGATGAAACAAGAAACAAGGTTTAAGGCTAAGGGGGGATCAGCGTTGTCTTCGTTGCGATTAGAGGTTGAGCAGGCGATGGGACTCAAGTTTCCAGAGAGAAACGGAGAATCAATAGTTCGGTTTGAGGAATCAATGGAAATTCCACGTGCGGCTGAAATGTTAATGCGGGGATTATACCGCGATCCCGAACGGGTACGCCAAGGCTTTAAATTATTGCATCAAGAAACCGGATCGTTGCTTGATATTCTTATGCCACGGCGTTCCCGTTTGCGAGAATGGGCTGATTCCCTACCGGATCGTCCCAGAGATGCGGAAGCCTTCTTAAAACAAACGACAGACCAATTATTAATTAGAGAACAACGTTTAGTTGAGGCTGAGCGAGACTTAGTTGATCAACTTAAAGAGTGCGGACTAGAGGACGTTTTCCCTATCCCGCTATCTGCTTTTGGGACTTGTACTTATCGAGATCCCAACGTTAAAATATTTCTAAAGCCCATAGGGAGGTTTGCAGAAATCCTCCAAATGAATCCTGAGTCCTTGCGACTGGTTGTGCGTGTCCACTTCTTATTTTCTCTCTTATTAATCGCTGGAGCAGACTTGGATGGACAGGTATATTCTAGAGGAGGAGAAGATGAGGTGATCCATTGGCTTACTAGTGAGTATACCTTCCGATATCTAAAAAGCCAATCGACAGAACTGATTCAATGTTATCAAGAATGGGTTAAGGCGTGGGGAGGAAAACCACCGAACCAAAATCTAATTAACGAACAAACATGTGAAAAGACCCGTGCTACCATGGTCTTCTGGCGGCGTCAGTTAAATATAAGTTGGGAAGAATGTTGGCAAATTATTAATCAAGTGGAAAGATATCAAGCACTAATATAATAAGTTTACCAAACCGATTTTATGGGATTTTAGAAAAACATGCTATAATAAAGAGATCAGGAAGACTTAAAAAATAAGCTATTGGCGGATGTTTCGCATAGTATAAATGAGGAGACTATTAGGTCTCCTCATTTATACTATGTGCCCAGTACACTCTCTCACAGTAAGCTTGTTCAGCTAAAACTGAACATCGGGACTTCGGTGACGAAGCCTCTAGTCGAAAAGGAACACTGAGTACGAAGGAAGAGACTTCTCCAGCGAAGCAGACCATTGGAACTTCCACTTACAGAAGTGGGGGTCTTGGGAATAGATAAAGGTACGAGGAGGAGTAGGGATTGGTTGACATAGAATTGACTCAGGTACGCATAAAATCGACTATCGACACCCCTTTTCGGGTAGTGGCATTATTTGTAACCATAGTATTGGCCGCAATTATTGTAATTAATGCAAGCTAATTATTCGCTTAGGTGGGAGGGTGAAGCACTAATTTGTTGTGCGGTACGAACTACTTCTGCCATAATACGCGCCTTGTTTGTAGTTGTCTGGGATTTCCAACGGGTCATAATCTCACCACGTAAGGAAACGTAATAATGTGATGGCAAACGGTTTAAGGATAGGGCTATAATATCAGCCTGACATTGTTCACATGAGCATGATATTGTATTCTCGCGAAGATAGTCCTGCAGTGCTTGGCGGACAGAAGTTTCAGTATGATTAATTAGATCAAACATTTAAAAACGTCACTTCCTTTATATTATTTGATGTTTTAATAATAAATGTTAAATGGCTAAAGAACAAGTAGGCAAAGAGCATCCTACCGAGAGGATGCTCAAATTGCTCGTTTAAAATGAAATTTCTTATCTTTTCAGTTTGCTCGTTAACTCTTGCCAGAAACGATTTGTTTCATAACCAAGGCGCCAAATAGCAACCCCTCTTAGACGATAACTTTTGATAAAGCCGAAACGAATCTTTGCTGAAAGTTCATTTTCATACCATACAGTGTGTCTAATTCGTCCTTTCCAATAATAGAAATATGGTTCAACAGCGGGGTCAGACCAAAGGATTCGTGCATTAGTTCGAGCTACCAATTCGGGAGTATCTCGCATTGGAAGAATTTGAGTAGCTTCGTTGGACCAATCGTAACCATAGACAGGAATTCCTAATAATATTTTTTCGTGAGGAATGTAGCGGATGGCATAGTCGAGTGCTTGAGTCATCCAAGGTAAACTTGCTATTGGACCGGGTGAACCGCCAGAGTAGTGCTCATCATAGGTCATCAAAGTAATTGCATCGCAGAACCGTCCAATTCCAGTAAAGTCATAGCCTGGTGCTTCCCACTCTGAACGTTTTGCAGGTATAGCGATGGTTAATAGCAGACCTCGTTCATGCAATGATGCTCTTAGGGATTCTAGAAAGGCCAGAAATGGAATTCGGTAAGGGGCTTCTACGCCTTCAAAATCTACTTGTACTCCTGCTACATTAGGAGGAAGCAAATTTATCATTTGGCGTATGCAATTCCGCTGAGTAGCAGTGGAAGATAATACAGTACGCAAAGGCAATGGGTCAAAGATTTTCCCGTTAAAATTATGAAAGAGAATAAGGGGTACAACCCCTCGAGTAATGGCCTCTTGAAGTAAGAGCTCATTAACTTGACCGCTAAACTGACCATCGGGTAGAAGCCCAAAAGCAAAGTCAGCATAAACATCAATGTGGGTGCCTTGTCGACGAAGTGAGTTTAATGAGCGCAAGTCCCCTTGGAAATCCTCAGATACATAACCTAGTATCCATAATCGTTTGTCTATAAGGCCTCGTGCTGTAGGTGTCCAATTTGAATTCAAACAGACCTCCTCCTCATGTTGCAATACTCCTAGGATAAGATATGAGGTGAAAGAGTATTAATTATCTTTTTTGTAATGGTAAAATAAGGAATTTGGAATAGGCCGTTTGAAGGAGGACTAAATAGTTTGGATAAGGTACTTCTAATTGCTACTGGCGGGACCATTGCCATGCGTAAGGATGAAGCAGGAAAAGTAGTTCCGGCTGTGAGCGGTCATGAATTAATCGATAGTTTGCCAGAGCTTATTCAAGAAGCTGAGTGGGAAATCTGCGAATTAAGCAATGTTGCAAGTTGTAATATTGACCCTCAGCATATGAAGACCTTAGCGATGGAAATCGAGCGGCACTTTTTACTTGACCCTTTCTTGAAAGGGGTTATCATTACCCACGGTACGGATACCCTAGAAGAAACAGCTTATTTCTTAGATGTTACAATTAAAGATCCTCGACCGGTGATTCTAACCGCCTCCCAAAGAGACGCTTCAGAAAGTGATTCGGACGGGCCACGGAATTTACATAATGCTATGCGGATAGCTTTAGATCCTCGGGCAGTAAATCGAGGAGTGGTCATTGCGCTAAATGAAGAAATTAACGCAGCTCGTGATGTGCGTAAATTGCACACCAGTCATGTGGACGCCTTCGATTCGGGAGATATTGGAGCTTTAGGGAGCATTGATACAGGGGAGGTCATTTGGCATCGCAAACCAGAACACACGGTTAAGCTGGGAATCCCCAAGACATTAGCAAATGTCGCGATATGTAAGGCTTATACGGGTATGCCTGCGAATGTCTTGCGGTCAATGGTTCAGGACAAAACCGATGCCTTCGTGATTGAAGCTTTTGGACGAGGTAATTTGCCCCCGCAACTCATGAAAGATATTTCTGACATTGTCGCAAACGGTATACCAGTGGTAATCACGTCACGTTGTTTGTTTGGACGTACAGCCCCTGTCTATGGATATCCGGGTGGAGGAGCGGACCTTGAACGGGTTGGAGCTTGGTTTTCAGCGGATTTATCGACGGAAAAGGTACGCTTGTTCTTAAGTATTGCTCTAGGACAAGGGATGGATAAAAAGGAATTAAGGAAAATCCTCGCCAATGGTGCTGTGAATATTTCTTGATATAGCTCTAATATGATCTCAATATCTGAGTTCGGACGGATTCATATACTTTGTGTAATATTTATGTCAGAAAGTGATTACTTTGTAGAAAGTTTAGTTTGCTTCTGAGCAGTCGCTCTGCTATACTGACCGTGTGCTTGTTAAGACATGGGCCTAACTAAAATTGGAATCCATAATTCTGACCTTATTTGGTGAACGGATGAAAATTAATGGAGGATCCCACGCGTACAAGGAACACCCAATAAGGAGGAGTTATCATGGCTCAAGACAAAACTTTAACATGCCGCGATTGTGGTCAGGAATTTATTTTTTCGGCTAGCGAGCAAGATTTCTATGCTGAAAAAGGATTTGAAAATGATCCAACTCGTTGCCCAGCTTGTCGTCAAGCTCGTAAGCAACAAATGGGTGGAGGTCGCAATAATTACGGCGGCGGTAGTTTCGGCAGTAGGCCACAACGTCAAATGTTTCCTGCAGTCTGCGCAAGTTGTGGTGTACAAACAGAAGTTCCTTTCCAACCTTCTGGTGAAAAACCTGTGTATTGTCGCGATTGTTTCCAATCCATGCGCCGTTACTAGAAGAAAATTTACAAAAGGCCAGGGGTTAACCCCTGGTCTTTTTTTAACGTATCAGACCCCCATGCCGCTGCGCGGCACCACTGATGAATGCAAGAACAGTGCTTAAAGATTTATATGATGTTTTATAAGGGAGAGAAGGAAATTTTGGAAATAAGGAAAGCTGAAAAACTCAGACTTTGATCAAATATGGGCGATTTTACACGAGACGTTTATAAAGGGAGATACATATTCTTTCTCACCCGATACCTCCAGGGAGGAAGCTTTTCATCTATGGATGGATATACCTTTAGCTACATATGTAGCCATGGAAAACGAACAAATAGCGGGTACATATTTTATAAAGCCAAATCAACCTGGTTTGGGTGCACACGTTTGCAATGCAGGTTATGTTATCAGCATTAACGCTAGGGGAAAAGGTCTAGGCAGATTGATGTGTGAGCATTCCCTTAAAGTAGCAAGAACATATGGATTTAAGGCGATGCAGTATAATTTTGTAGTAAGTACTAATCAAGTAGCCGTGGAATTATGGGAGAAATGTGGGTTTAAAATTGTGGGTACACTTCCCAACGCTTATAATCATAAGAGAAAAGGATTAGTAGATGTTTATATCATGTATCAGTGGCTCAGTAATAATGGTTTGTAGAAGGAAGGGTGATAAGCGGTGAAAAAAATGGTACGAAGGGTAATAAGGCTATTTATTGGTCTGTTTTTATTTGCTGTGGGTATAGTTTTTACGATTAACGCAAACTTGGGCCTTTCACCGTGGGATGTTTTTCATCAGGGAATTTCACACCTTACCGGAATTACCATGGGTCAGGCAAGTATCGTTGTAGGGATAATTCTAGTGTTATTAGACGCTGTCTTAGGAGAACGATTAGGTTGGGGAACTTTATGCAATATGTTGTTTATTGGACTATTTATGGATTTTCTTATGCTTAATCATTTGATACCGATCTATGAAGGGATTATACCAAGCGTAATCATGATGCTACTGGGGATGGCCGTAATTGGAGTTGCCAGTTATTTTTATATTGGCGCTGCTTTAGGTTCCGGCCCTAGAGATGGTTTGATGATTGCCTTAACTAAAATGACCCATAAATCGGTTCGGTTTATAAGGAATGCTATTGAAATAAGCGCACTGATAGTTGGGTATCTATTAGGTGGTTTTGTGGGAATAGGAACCTTAATTATGGCCTTAGTGTTAGGCAATATTATACAATTGTCGTTCACAGTATTAAAATTTGATATAAACAGTATTGAACATCGGTTCATTGATGAAGATCTAAAATTATTGAAAGTTAAGTTATTAAAACGAAAATCTCCTGATATTTTCTTGGAATAAAATAATGAATCTTAAAAGTAGATGTGCCTATATTTCTATTGACAGGGACAGGAAAGAATAGTATCCTATAACAAATGAGATGAATTCTCAATTGCTTTTTTTAGAATTTGATTGATAATGGTTATCATTTCTATAGGAGGGATGAATGATGGAACGCTTTTTAGGAGATCTAAAATCGGGAGAACGCGCGTGTGTTGAATGTATCCAGGGTGGCGGAGCGATACGTCGCCGGATGATGGATATGGGTATTGTTCCTGGTGTTGAGTTAGAAGTTGTTCGTCGGGCACCCTTTGGCGGTCCACTTCAGGTTCGACTGAAAGGTTATTATTTAGCAATGCGCCGAGGAGAATGTTCAAAAATTGTAGTTGCGGAAACGAAAACACATCATGGACACATAGACCATATAGACAACACACGACACCTGGAACACCCTTTAGCCAGTCGTTAATTCTTAATTTACATTTTATGTTGCCGCTAAAGACATGGTGAACAAGCTTATAAGAGGAGGCGGCGAAGTCAATGAAAATTGCTCTTGTTGGTAACCCTAATGTGGGAAAGAGTACGGTTTTTAATGTTTTAACTGGTTCTAACCAACAGGTTGGAAACTGGGCTGGAAAAACCGTTGAACGAAAGTCTGGTTTAATCCAAAGGACTAATCAGACAATAGAAATAATTGATCTTCCAGGAACCTACAGTTTGACTGCATACTCCCAAGAAGAAATTATCACACGCCAATATATTCTTCGAGAAAACCCCGATGTCGTAATGGCGATGGTTGATGCTTCAAATATTGAAAGAAATCTTTATCTTGTTCTACAGATCCTCGAACTTGCACCTCGAGTTGTAATAGGCTTAAATATGATGGACTTGGCACAGTCTTCAGGAATAACGATTAATACGGCAGAGTTAGCTTTGGCATTGAATGTTCCAGTGGTTGAAATCGTTGCGGCCAAAGGAAAAGGGATCGAGGAGTTTTTAAGCGAAGCCATTCGGGTGGGAACACTGGCACAAGATCCTTTATTAGGTAAAGTTCCTTATCCCAAAGAACTTGAACAAAGGATACAGGCCATGGAAGGACTTTTAGCAAATAACACATGGGCAACAAGGTATCCCTTGCGCTGGCTAGCCCTTAAACGACTTGAAAGAGATCCGGAAATCGGGCAAGAATGGCAGACAAGCGCTCCAAGACTTATGCAAAGTAAGGATTCATGCTGTGATCATGGAGATGGTGTAAGCTACGAACTTCAAAAAACGACAACGCTCCCAGGCGAGGATTTACTTCAGAAATATGAGGCAGAAGGGTGGAGCAAGGATCATTTTGAGATGGCCTTCGCGGATGCCAAATATCGGTATATTTCTCAGATCCTTCCTAAGTTTAGGACATATATTCATCCCGCTAAACATACCTGGACAGATTTAATCGATGTTTGGGTTCTTTCTCCAATTTGGGGTTATCCTATTATGTTTGCGATATTAGCCTTAGTGTTTTGGGGTTCTTTCGTTGCTAGTGCCCCTTTAGGGGGGGCAATCTCCCAAGGTATGGCATGGGCAGCCGAGGGGATAGTAAGTTTACTGCAATGGGGTCACGTTCCGGACTTTGTCCAGAGTTTAGTTCGAGATGGGATTTTCGCGGGGGTAGGTGCTGTTCTAGCTTTTGTACCGCAAATTGCAATTTTTTTTGCATTTTTTTCTCTTATGCAAGACAGCGGTTATTTAGCGCGTGCAGCTTTTTTGGGAGATCGTTTTATGCAACTAATGGGGTTGCATGGAAAATCATTTTTCTCCTTGGTTTCCGGTTTCGGATGTAACGTTCCTGGAATAATGGCTACAAGAACTCTAGAAGATCCTAAAGACCGCCTGATAACCATGCTTATAAACCCATTGATTCCCTGTGTTCCGCGTTTAGGGGTCATGAGCGCTGTCGTAGCAGCATTCTTCCCAGGTTCTCGAGGATCAGTTATTTTGCTTAGCCTTATGATGTTAAGTATGCTTCTTGTAATGTTTTCTGCAATTTTCCTAAGAAAAGTGGTCAAACAAACAGAACGGTCCGCCTTTGTTATGGAACTACCTCTGTACCATATTCCCACATTTCGTAATGTCCTATTACCTACCTGGCAGAAAACCTACTCCTTTCTCAAAAGGGCATGGACATTCATTTTAGTGGCTTCAATCGTGGTCTGGGTTTTGAGCTCATATCCACAAGGTGTTTCCATGCAAGCGACATGGGCAGGGAAAATGGGAGGTTGGTTAGAATTTATCGGAAAACCGTTAGGATTTGATTGGCGAATCATGGTCTCAATTGTTTTTGGGTTCGCAGCAAAAGAAACAACCTTGTCCACCCTTGGCATTTTGTATGGTGTCGCTGCTGATGCTTCGCAGTCCATCGCCCAGGCTATGACGGGGGCAATGACTCCTTTGAATGCATACACTTTTCTAGTGGTTTATATGCTGTATATTCCTTGCCTAGCATCGGTTGTAACTACGTATAAGGAATCAGGAAGCTTAGGTTGGACCAGTTTTGGGGTGGCTTATAACCTAATTCTTAGTTTCGTCATGGGGTTGATTGTCTTTCACGGAGGACAGGCCCTAGGCTTACACTGATAATGAATTTCGTCACCGAAGCAGAGTACGGGGGACCCACTCCCACTTGAAGAAGTGGGAGTCTTAAGATTGGATAAATAATCCCTCTGGGGGGTAAATGATTATGCTAACAAGTATTATGAAAATATTAGCACGCAAGGAATCATTATCAATGACCCAGTTAGCTCATGAAGTAGGCTGTACAATCAGGGAAATCGATAGCGCTTTGAAGCAATTGGAACACATGGGATACATTCATCGCGAATTATTTGGGCAAACATGTAGTAGCTCAAGCTGTGCAAGCGATCGCTGTGAAGGATGTGGATTTGCATCGTCTGATTCATACACTGTTTGGGTGCTCACTGAACGGGGCCAAACGATAGCGAGTTTGAAACCGAAACTTTTATGATCTAAGAAAAGATTATTTATATATTTTAGATATAGTTGGCTTGGCAGCTAATTTTCCGGACGTTGGATACCTTATCAACGATTGTGAGATTTCGAAGAAATCACGTTCCCTAGACTGAGTATAAGATGACGAATAAATTTGATTTATGCAGCTATAATAATTAAGATTATCTATTAAGAAAGGAAGGAAGGAATCGCTTAAGGGATTCCTTCCTTCTTTTTCCTTGCAGATACGGCAGAGAAGAATGTGGAAGATCAACGTGCAGCTATACGCTCAGCTTTTGCCGTAGGCCTGCTTTTCATGAAAATAGCGATGAAGCCTGCCACGATAGGGAGAAAGAATAACACAGTAATGGCTGTGGGTAAACCGTAGAGATCTCCAATGCGCCCTATCAAGATGACCATAAGCCCTCCGATTCCTCCAGCAAATCCCATGGTTAATCCAGCTGCTAAGGATTTATTATTTGGAATGGCTTCTTGCGCTGCAACAACGGTCACAGAAAAACTTGACAATAGGGAAGCACCAGCGAGGGCTAGGAATGTTGTACTTAATGTGCCACTAGAGTGGGAGAACGCGAAGAATAGAGGAGTTGCAAGAACAAGTGAGCCAACTATTAAAGGTTTCCGACCATAATGATCTGAAATAAGTCCACCAAGAATTCCCCCTATTGCTCCGGAGAACAGCATAATGAAGACTAAATGGCTTGAAGCAATGGAAGAAAGCTTTTGAGCCTGAAAATATAAGGGAAGGATGGTTAATAATCCTGTATATGCTAAAGAACGTATTGCAATAACCCCGGTAATCGCCAGTAGTTCCGAACGTGCTGACTGTAAAGAATGAAAAACTTCGGACAAGGTTGGCGCGTTTCCACCAAGGACATCATTACGAGGGGCAAAGAGATAAAGTAATAAGGCAACTAAAATTCCCGGAATAACGGTGTAAATTGTGGCGTGAAGACCATAGGCTTGAAACAAGGGGACGAGTAGAAGCGGGCTGAGGGCAAAACCGATATTTCCGAAGGCGACAAAAGTGGATAAGAGAACTGCTTTTCGGTCACCACTGACAACAGTGATCATAGTGGAAGCCTGGGGATGAAAGGCGGCCGTACCAAGCCCAGCTAACCCAGCCAGGAGGACAAGAAGGAGATAGTTATGGACAAGTCCGGTTAAACTGAGCATAATCGCCATCCATAAGGTACCTACATGGACGAGCCAGCGTTTTCCTTGTCGGTCAAGGAAATAGCCGAAGAGCGGCTGAATCAAGGAGGAACTGATCGTAAAAGCCGATACTAAGATGGCTGCCCGAGTGGTGGTTAGAGCAGTAGCGGCCACCAGAAAAGGGAGCATTTGTGGTAAGTAGTTACTGTACATATCATTAAGCATATGAGCTAAAGAGAGTACACCGATGGTTGAATATTCTATAGGTTTTTTCTGATTCATGGGTTGGGCTCCTTTCTTAGGGCTAGATTAAGGATTCGTTCGGTTTAATGCTGCATAGTGTATAAGAAAAAAGTTAAAATTAGCCTGTCGTTGAACAATGTCTTCGGCATACTCATGGAGTGCAGTTAGCCCTTTAGGAGTGATGGTATACCATTTGCGCGGAGGACCAGTCTGCGAAGATTCCCAACGAGATTTAATCCACTCCTTATCCTGCATTTCCTGAAGGGCCCGATAAACGCTGGGACTATCGGACAAGCAATACGGCAATTCTGATTGTAAGTGGGAGAGAATTTGAGCACCGTAGGCTTCTGATAATTCCTTCAGAAAGAGAAGAATAAAAGCATTGGTGTGACGAGGTTTCTTTGACTGGATCAATGATTCACCTCCTTTATACTGTTTATTACAGTATAGTGTTACATACAGTATAAAGGGTTTTGCTATTTTTACAAAGGATAATTTAAACTTTTTTAGTATATTGCTTATCTGGTTTTGATAAGGAAGGGGCCTAGACAAGGGGTTAAGGATCGCGTACTATTTAAGGGAATGTCAAATACTATTGAAAATGAAGAACAAGGGATAGGGAGATAAATTTTATGGATTTCGCGGGAAAAGACAAAGCAACTTATGTCAAAGAGACTTTTAATTCGATTGCGGGACATTATGATTTGATGAATAGCTTAATGAGTCTAGGAATGGATAAAAGATGGCGGCGTTTTGCAGTAAAGCGAGTCTGTGCAAAGCCCGGTATGCATATTCTTGATGTTTGCTGCGGAACAGGTCAACTTTCAATGGAACTGGGCAAGGTCGTCGGTCCAGATGGAAAAGTGACTGGCTTAGACTTCTCGCAAAATATGCTTGAGGTGGCTAAAGATTCGTTGAGCCAGTCCTCAAATCCAGGTAATATTCGATTCATTCAAGGCAATGCAATGGAGCTTCCTTTTCCAGATGATTCTTTTGATGGAGTAACGGTAGGCTGGGGATTACGCAATTTACCGGACTTGCGTCAGGGAATACGTGAGATGTTGCGAACGGTTAAGCCTGGAGGCAAGGTCGTATCTCT
Organism: Desulfosporosinus sp. BRH_c37; assembly: GCA_001516045.1. GTDB lineage: Bacteria > Bacillota > Desulfitobacteriia > Desulfitobacteriales > Desulfitobacteriaceae > Desulfosporosinus. The sequence goes on along the minus strand of LOEW01000073.1, from coordinate 3,887 downwards.
AGATATGGCTAAACCATCTTTGCCCGTGTTTAAACAAGCTCATTGGCTATATTTCGAAAACCTCGTGCCATTAATGGGTAAAATATGGGCTAAAAAGGCCAGTGCTTATCAATATTTACATGACTCCGCCCGTGAATTTCCAGCTCAGGACGAATTAGTCCGTATTTTTACAGAGTGTGGGTTAATTGATTCACATTTCGATAATTTAGCCGGTGGTGTCGTGGCCATAGTAACTGGTACAAAACCTGTAAATTAGAGTTTACGAAATACACTAGAAATAACACGATGACATGTGCATCTTGTCTAAGCTTATCGGAGGAATAGGATGAGGTAGCTCCAAAGACAGTAAGCGTAAACAAATTGAGAATAGAATAAATGTTGATTTTTGAAAGCATGCAAGAATATCTTGTATGCTTTTTGTAAAGATGTTTATACTAGCTATGGAAAAAATTATCAGGAGGGGCTGTAGTATGAAGGTTCGAGAAGTTATGACAAGTTCTGTTGATTGGGTTACCCCAGATACCACAGTTGTTGAAGTTGCAAAGTTGATGAAGAAAGATGATGTAGGTTCTATTCCAATTTGTCAGGAAAATAGATTGATTGGCATTATTACAGACAGGGATATTGTTCTGAAAGTTGTTGCAGCAGGGGGAAATACTAATAACACATCAGTCAAGGGTATCATGAGTACAGATGTTATTTCTGTATCAACTGACCAAGATGTGCATGAGGCAGCTAATTTGATGTCAAGGTATCAAATTAGAAGGTTACCAGTTGTGGAAAATGGTAAATTAGTAGGGATTGTAGCCATAGGTGATCTGGCCGTTGAAAAAATTCACATTAATGAAGCAGGGGATGCACTTAGTGATATATCTCAAGGGGTTCACCATTAATCCAAGGATGAAAGGATGAAAAAATGGGTGAATTAGGTGATCGTATTGACTTAGGAACTTGGGGCGCATTTCGTACAGGCTGGTGGGTTTTGCATGTTGTTAGTATTGTTGTTGTCGGTTATATTGGTTATTGGCTTGCCAGGATGTAATGATCTCGACAAATATAGTGTAGTATGATATGCAGTAGCGTTGTGAAAATTCACGACGCTACTGCATATTTTATGGTAGAATATAGTGTACTCGATCAACTAAAGTAAACTACAAGGATGTGCTCGCGAACATGCAACTTGGGGTACGGGGTCAGTCGCAAACTGGGATTGTAGCAATGGAAGGATTTTATACGTTATCTCAAGTGACAACTTGGGAACAAGTAATTGAGAAATCTCGTTTTATTGCGATTGCAGTTCCGCTAACATCACTAGTACAAATAGAAAAGGCTATGAAAGAAATCCGTGAAGATTATCCCAACGCGAGACATTACGTCTATGCTTATCGACTGCACGAGGGCTTTATTGAGAAGGCTTCGGACGATGGTGAACCGCAAGGGACTGGTGGTCGCCCTATACTCGATCTTCTACAACATCGGAATGTCTGGAATGTTCTATTAGTTGTTGTAAGATATTTTGGAGGAGTACTTCTGGGGACGGGAGGATTATCTAGAGCATATGGTGGAACTGCACGGCGAGTTATCATTGAAACCGAACTGAAAAAATTAACTCTTTATTGTATTTTTGCATTGCGTGTACCATATGAATGGTTTGAGTCTCTTAAGTATCAGTTCGATCAACATAATTGGATAATAATAAAAGAAGAATTTTCTGAAGTTGTCAAACTTCTGATTAAGGTACCTGAACAAGAAAGCGAATTTACCAAAAAATGGATTGATGATTTTACTCGTAAACAAGTACAATATGATAATCTGAGTGTTATCTGGGATTGATTCAATAGAAAACGCCACTTTTCCATTAATAAAGTGGCGTTTTCTGCATTTCACACAAATAAGGTAAACAAGGGTTGTTATTCAAAGACACTTTGATTGCGGCCTAAATTTTTTGCTTTGTAAAGGGCATGATCAGCTCTAGAAATCAACGAGGAGGGAGAATCTGGTGGGTGCCAAAGAGTCGAGCCGATACTCACTGTAACGGAGACAGCTTTGTTTGTTGATGGGTAAAGAATCCGAGTCTCCTCAACAACTTCTCGGATCTTTTCACTGATAATTAAGATAACTTTTTCGGTCGCTTCAGGAACCATGATAACAAATTCCTCTCCACCATATCTGGCGATTAGGTCCCCTTGTCTTAAATTGCTGAGAAGCTTTTCTACGATTATCTGAAGTACAGTGTCTCCAAATTGATGACCAAAACGATCATTAACATGTTTAAAATTGTCAACATCAATTATGAGTAAGCCAAAAGTGACTGAACGCTTGCGGCGTTGACAGAGTGAGATATGCTCACGCAACCGTTTTTGGAAGTAACGATGGTTATAAATACCAGTTAGACCATCGGTGATCGAATCCCGTTCAACAATAGCATAAAGAAGGGCGTTTTCCAGAGCGGAAGAGGCATGGCCAGCAACTGTTTCCAAAAAATCCATTTGTTCTGTAGTGATTTCGGGTTGGCGAATGGCATGAATATTAATGGTTCCTATTTTGTGTTGTGCATTTTGAAGAGGCAAGCAACAGATCCATTCCCAACTCTGCATACCCTGAGGAGAATGATAATAAGTAACCCCTTCAGTTAATACTTTATTGAGGAAAGACAGATCAAGAGTGGGAGGTATTTGAGGAGAGAGCGTTTCAGAATTAAATACGCCAATAACCTCGAATTCTTGTGTTTTTTCTTTATATAGACAAACACTTGCTTGATCAATACCAATTAGAGAAACAATGGCACTAATAATATTGGCAGCGATAACTCGTGTATCGAGCGATGCGTTAAGCGCACGCGCAATGTCTAAAAGGACATGAGTTTGTAAGCGGATTTCTACAAGTTGGTTTTCTAAGGTATCTATTTTTTGCCTCAATCTACAGATATCTTCGGGAATAGATTGTTGATTATGTGACATTGCAAACCCTCCAAATCCAAGGTTAAAGCACGAAAATAACTTTTCGGTCTAGTCAAGTATTGTGCTGATAGGTCATACTTCACTATAGTTATAGTATTCTCTTGCAATTTGAATAATCCTTTACTAATTAATTTTTACTTAGGTAAAAAATACTAGTAGTTAACCAAATTTGATTAACTGGACGAATCGATGGAGTAAGAAGAAGGAGAAATAAAACTTCTGTCGAATGAGGTTATAGAGGTTGTACAGGATGAAGGGGGGAACCCGTATTCTGGCATATGAAATTACCGTTCTTTTGGGAAGTATTCCATTTATTACGTTTTTAACTTGGCGAGCTAGAGTATTGGGATTAAACAAAAGGAGCGCATTTCTCATAACGGTCTTTTTATGCGTGGATATAATGCTGTTTCCTAGGGCACTTCTGTGGGGACGGATAAATTGGTGGATTTTATCTATAATGGTTCTCTTCATTTCATCAATATTATGGCCAAAAGTACTTATGAACAAGACAAAGAACAACGTATTGGCTTCCGAAATAAATGTATATATAGAAAACGATAGCAAAGAAATTATAGAACAAATTCAGAACGCAGTTGAGCCAGTAGAAGCAGTGGAAACAGTTGAGGCAGTGGAAACAGTTGAGGCAGTGGAAACAGTAGAAGCAGTGGAAACAGTTGAGGCAGTGGAAACAGTTGAGGCAGTGGAAACAGTAGAAGCAGTGGAAACAGTTGAGGCAGTGGAAACAGTTGAGGCAGTGGAAACAGTAGAAGCAGTGGAAACAGTTGAGGCAGTGGAAACAGTTGAGGCAGTGGAAACAGTAGAAGCAGTGGAAACAGTTGAGGCAGTGGAAACAGTTGAGGCAGTGGAAACAGTAGAAGCAGTGGAAACAGTTGAGGCAGTGGAAACAGTTGAGGCAGTGGAAACAGT
>LOEW01000072.1 GCA_001516045.1 Desulfosporosinus sp. BRH_c37 | reverse complement strand
AGTATATACCCGATCTTGTAAGTGGGAAAACTGTAGGTAGTTTTGCGATAACCGAAGCTAACACTGGTTCCGATGTGGCCAGTATGAAGACCTTTGCAGTAGATAAGGGTGACCACTGGTTGGTGAATGGCTCCAAAATGTGGATATCAGGAGGCCATACCTGCGATGTCGGACTGCTCTATGCCGTTACTGAAAAAGGCGCAGGATCTAAGGGACTATCCTGTTTTATCGTGGACTATAATAATACTCCGGGTATTACCAGAATCCCGATTCTCAAAAAAGTCGGCATGTGGCCTGCTCCGACTTCGGAACTAGTGTTTGAAAACGCCGTCATTCCGAAAGAAAATCTTTTAGGACCTCTTAATAAGGGCTTTTTGATTTGCATGTTCATGTTGAATAACACGCGGATGGGTTGCGCTACCGGTTCGGCAGCTCTATCAGCAGCCTGCCTAGAGGGTGCTGTACAATATGCTAATGAACGTACTCAGTTTGGCAAACAAATTGGAAAATATCAAATGGTTCAGCAGCAGCTTGCCGAAATGAAGCTAGAAGATGAAGCAGCTAAATATCTCGTTTATCATGCTGCTTGGCTTAAAGAAAACAAATTGCCTAACCAACAGGCCACTTCGATGGCTAAGTTATTCGGCTGTAATGCAGCGGTTCATGGTGCCAACATGGCCATGAAAGTCTACGGATCCTATGGTTATTCAACTGAATATCCTTGCGGCAGATGGCTCCGCGATGCCAAGCAGTTTGAAACTCTGGAGGGAACATCTAACATTCATATGCAGATTATTGCTAACATCGAACTTGGTTATCAGCCAAATAGGTAGTAGTTGGGGGAAGAATGGATTAGTTGCGAATTGGCAGCGATGCCCGACTTTCCGTATGACTTTATAGTTTATTATAGTTATCATACTATTGGGATGACCTACCTTTGCTACTTTCGTTTTTTAATTTTTAACTGAGTGATATGTGAAAAATAAAACAAACCTCAGTTATTCAAACTGGGGTTTGTTTAAGATTTACCGATCCACGAAGTAAGATAAGATGAAATTTAATCTTGTGAGTATTATTGCAAAACTTACTCAGATTAACATATAATAAGTTTGAAACATGCATGTAAGGATTGGAAGAGATAGGGGCGATTGAGTGGTTGGCAAGAAGACAAATGATTTTCTAATTGTCAGTAAAGATATTTTGCCCGAAGCAATTTTAAAGACTGCACAAGCGAAAGAACTCCTTGTCAAAGGGGATGTCTATACAATCAACGATGCTGTCGAGCGTGTAGGGCTCAGTCGTAGCGCCTATTATAAATATAAAGATGGCGTGTTCCCTTTTTATGAGGCGAGCCGAGAAAGAATTATCACAATCTCTCTCATTCTTGAGAATAAAGCGGGTGTACTCTCTCATGTTCTTAATTTCATTGCCTCAGTTAAAGGTAATGTCCTAACTATTAATCAGGGGATTCCACTGCAAGGAATTGCCAATGTCTCGGTTTCCCTTGAAACCGTAGGAATGGCAGACACCCCAGAAAACCTTTTGTCTGGGCTTGGAGAAATTGATGGTGTGAGAAAGATTGAAGTAATCGGTCAAACTTAGTGCCAAACCTGGGGTTGCGTTGCAAGGCTGAATATGTTATCATTTAAAAGCCTTCATCGTGAGGTGGGGGAATTAAGTCGGGGCGTGGCTCAGTTTGGCAGAGCGCTACCTTGGGGTGGTAGAGGTCGCATGTTCGAATCATGTCGCTCCGACCAGTAAAATCAACGGTCGTAGGGTTTTCAGTTTGGCATAAGAAAACGAAATGGCCAACATACCTTTTCAAACATAGTGACTCGTCTAATCTGAAGTTAGACGGGTCTCTTTTTTTATGTCTTTTTCTTTGTGCATATTCCTGATGCTGTCATCTATCTCAAGTTGTTTATCTAGTCCAAGATGCTGGTAAATAGATTTAAGAATTGCTATTTCGTGTCCTAATCTTTGGGCTGCGTACTGATCTGGAATGCTACGAGCATATAACCAAGACGCGTGATAATGTCTGAGGTCATAAAACCTGATCAAAAAGTGGACGAGCGGATTCTGAGTGAATTATGAGCGGCAGCACAGTCCTGTTGTGAATGCACAGTCGGTCCTGGTCGCTCGGGCCTGCATTGCTTGACCAACAGTCACGTACCCCACAGCTGAAGCAGCGGCCGAACGCTCGGCTCTTGCCAGGAGGAACTTATTCTTCTGCGGAAGATAAAGTCCCTCTTTTACTCCAGCTTACTGGTGCGATCAGCTTGTCAAGTTACGAAAAGTATTACCTTCGGAAAAGTTTTCGTAATTGACACGCACTACTTTATCTGTTCTATTTTTACTGCATTTTACAGCTGTAGTCGGGAAGTGTCCGTGAAGTACGAGGGATACCGCAGGAGTGCAAGGTCTGAGGATATGCTCGCTGCTGCCACATGGACACGATGACAACGCCAAAAAGCTGGAGTCCGCAGGACATTCTCGTCACAACGATGGATGTTCTGCTGGCTAGCGCCGAGCGACCAGTCCCCAAGAAAGAATACTAAGCTTAAGTTAGCTCCCCGAGGCTACGAAGGCAGATATACTTGAGCGGAGACCAGGACAGGACCCAGTAACGACAAACCAGCTCATAGGCAGGATAAAGCAACCATGTCGGATTTGTTCCCGTCCGCGTATGAGCGACGCAGGAGAGAATTCGCGGCTCTCGGCCCCGGCCGCGTATGACCAGCGTAAGCGGGAATTCGGGGACGGATGGCCCGCAGGCCGAGCCCGCTGGCAACCGCACTTTCCCGTGCGTGAGGCATGGTCCGTCCAGCGACCCAAAGAAGTGCCTAAAGGCAGGATGAGAGAACAACGGCCTACACTATGCCTAGGTTTTATGAACAATTACATGTAGTATTAATAGATGTTCAGTTCTTAGAAGATTAATAATAGGAAGACCGAGCAGATGAATAAATGGCAGCCAAATCGTAAGTAACCATTGATGCAAGCCTGAGCGGTACTAGCAGGGATGCTAAGCGGAGGGGAATGACGCCGGCGACAAGAGTATGTAGAGCAAGGAGGTACCCGAGCACGTATGGGACTTGCCCTCGATGCCGAGGATGCACACAAAGCAGTGTGAGAAATGGCACATGATAAGCGACAAGGTCTGCTCATTGTCAGCCGGAGCTATAACAATGAGCGGCGGGCCAAGCCCCAAACCCACGGGCCCGAATCTGAGCTTTCGGCATGTAGGCCACGCTCAGGCCTTCATGCAACTTCGTCCGAGCGGGGCGTTCTCGACGCAGTAAGGCACGGATCCCGACTTAGGAGGGTCAGGGACTTCGAGGAGGGAACTCCCCGCTGGGAGCGGGGTAAGACCACAAACCACGCGCCAAGGATGAGAGGCAACCTGAGGCTACGAGGGGTGACTCTTATCAGGAGATAAGCCTGGACCCAAGTCGGCGAGCCAAGCTCCGGAGGCAGCCCGAGGCAATGAGGGGTGACTTCGGAGCGGCAGGGCCAGGACCCGAAACGGCGGACCCAACTTTTACGGCAGGATAACGGCGCGCTGAGCTCAGTTAGCTCCCCGAGGTTACGAGGGGAGATCCACTGAGCGGCGGCAGGGCAGGACCCGAAACGCATCCGCGAGAGGACTGTGCTGCTGGCTTATAGTTCAAGCAGAATGACTAGCAGCTCTGTCCTTTTAGATCGCTGTTTTTGTTGCTCAGTATTATGAAGCGGCCAGAGATCGAGCAAGTAAAACAGCGTACCTTAGCAACCTGTAGCGAACGCCCAAGAGGACCAGGCTGCCGCTCATGGTTCAGGTAGTATTATTAGCAGGCATGTCCTCGACATGCGGTGACGCAGGCACGAGCGGCCAGGACCGACAGCGCATGCCCGAGAGAACTGTGCTGCCGCTTATCATTCAAGCAAAAGGACAGGCAGCTCTGTCTTTTTATTCGCTGTTATGTTTGCTGCAGCATTAAGCGCCCAGAGATTTAGCAAAATAGATATCCAAAGTTACCTCAGCTTGGAGGGCGCGCCGACGTAGGTGGCAGTGCTTGTTGAGCATCGGCGGATAACGGAATTGCAAACACACTTATACTGAACAAGACCTTTATGAGCAGATAAGGAAGATGATCAGGAACTGAATAAGCTAATGCCTAAATACAATCATCGGTGTTTCTCTAAACTATGGGCTTAAGTGGTAAACAATTTCATTGTCAGAACTGGCAAATGTGGAAAACTTTTTCACTGTCACTATTGGTAAACAAATTCAGTGTCAAGTGGTAAAGAAGGATTTCTCCTCTCGCCTTCCATAAATAAGCTAAGTGTGTTAAAACAAGGCTGATTTCCCCTGCGTGAATAATATTCTCTGAGGGCCACCAATTGGTAAAGCTTCTACACCAAAATATTCATCCATATAATGTACTTAATAAATATATCAAAAAATTACTGATATAGTATTGACAGACGGAGGATGATAAGCCATAATACAAATAGAAGTGTACTTATAAAATATAACAAAACGTAAATCGAAATACTAATCAAGTGATGTAATGGAAAGAGGGATGAACGATGTGTGAATATGGAGATGTCTATTATGCGAGACTGCCAGAAAACCGAAGCAGTAGAGTTCAACAAGGCTTACGACCGGTACTAATTGTAAGTAATAACAAAGCAAACTATTATAGTCCGATTATTACCGTGATACCACTTACTACTAGCGAGACAAAGAGAAACTTACCAACACACGTCACAATTCTAGGTTATGGATTAGCTGAAAAGAGTATTGCGCTGGTAGAACAAATCACAGCTTTTGATAAAGTTAACTTGATTGAGAAGGTTTGTTCATTGGCTAGGACTTCAAAAATGAATGAAATAAACAGAGCGATAGGCATACAGCTAGCTTTGAATGCTTCGTAATTACATAACAAATAGTTGTTATGAATTAAAAAGAATGGAGGCCAAAACTATGAAAATTGTAGACATATCAGAGAAGATCTATTCCGGGCAGATAATTTCAAGGGTAGAGGCGAAGGAAGAGGTCGGAGATGAAGTACTAGAAGAACGAAAAGTTTTAGTACCAAAAGCAATAACGGGTGGCAGAGTAACACATGCGGATCTTGGAACGGTTAAACTTAAGAAAGCTGTTGACCCAGATCGTTTTACGAGTGAAGGAGATATTGTTATTAAACTTTCTACGCCGTATGATGCGGCTTACATTGAAAAGGATGACGAGGGTTTAGTAGTTCCATCATTTTGTAGTGTTATCCGAGGTGTGCATGTAGATAAAGTAGATGCCAAGTTTATTACAGCATATCTTAACACTGAATACGTTCGAGAAATGCTCAAATCAAAGGTAGCGGGGACAACAATGCCAATGATAAAACTTAGCGATGTTAAAGATTTAGAAATACCTAATGTTTCATTAGTGAAACAAAAATCTCTTGGCGAAGCATATAGCTTGAGTTGCCAAAAGCAGGATGTACTGAGAGAGATGTTAGACAACGAACAAGCTCTAATAAACAGTTTGATTTTGAATGCAGTAAAGGAGGCTCAAGAAAATGACCAAGAATAATGAAGAAATAATGAGTGTGCTTGACTTTGCCTATAGAGAATTACGCAAGTGGGATATGAGAAACGCATCAAACGATAATCCTGTAGCTGCCCTGACTTTCTTTGTATTCTTAAAGTATGTATCTGATAATAAAGAAGACCTTAAACTTAAATATGAAGAAAAATACAACTTCGATTACCTGGTTCTCTTGTTTGGAGAGAAGATTGAACATGCCGAACTAGTTTCACACGTTTCGTCTATTGAGAAACAGTTAGGGTTTAACTATGGAATCTTAGAAAGCTTTGCTGATGGCTTAGATTTGAAAAAGTTTAATCGTCAAACGACAGAAATCTTGCAAGCGATAAATTCTCTTGACCTTAAAGCCGAAGAAGGCAACCATTCAGCTTACCACTCTCTTGTTAGTTATATTTCGATGCAATCAAAAAAGGAATTAAGGTTTGCTGGTGAGTTTATTTCAGACGTAAATTTATCGAGGCTGATGGCCGAAATAGCGGATATAAAAAATGGAATGTCACTATATGACTTTGCGGCAGGCTATGGCATTTCGTTATCAGAGGCGTCTAAGGACAAAGATGTTGTAGTAGCGGCCCAAGACATTACAAAAGTATGTGCGGCATTATCAATAATGCTGCTGACTATGAGTGGAAACTCAGGTGCTGAAGTGCGCTGCGATGATTCAATATCTAATCCGTTAACGATGATGGGTGGAGAGGAGAACTTAACGTTTGACAGAGTAATATCTGCTCCACCATTCGGAGTTAGACGCTCTATTGAAGATGCGATGATTCAAAGTGGACAACAAGCAAATGCGTTTGAATATGGATTGGCATATAAGTTGACTGGTGATTTAGTTTTTGCCAGACATCTGTTGGCTTCGCTGAATGAGAATGGTATAGGTATTCTTCAGATGCCTATGGGATCATTATTTAGAAGCGGAATGGAAGAAAAGATCCGTACACAAATGATCGAGGACAATTATATTGATGCGATTATTGAGCTACCCTCAGGAATAGTTGCAGGCACAAACATCAAAACAGCGTTGGTTGTTTTCAAAAAGAATCGTGCGAATAATGACGTCTATTTTCTTGATCTTGCTAGGGATGGGGCGAAGGACTATGTTGAACGAATCAGTCGCGTTGGTACCAGTATCACGGAAGCGGGATTAGTTGTCATTAACAAACTTATGAGTGAACGCAAAGAAGTTGAAGGTCTATCCCGTTTAGTAGATAGAGCTGAGATTATTGAAAATGGTAGTAATCTATGTCCAGGAGTGTATTTACAACAATCACTAAGCGAAACACTTGAGGTTCAGGATCTTACCCCACTGCTAAAGAATAACGAGGTTCTTCAGAATAAGTTACTGCACTTAAATAGTAGGTTTATCGAAGTATTAGCAAAAATGCAGGAGGATTAATAAGGTTTAAAGTGTCTACAGAGTGATTGAGAAAAGCGACTAGGCACCTACTATAATCAATAAATATTTTTTAAGGAGATATTCAACTAATTGTGAGATGGTTTGAATTATTATAGTAGGGCGTTACTAAAAATCAAAGTTTAAAGTGGAGGGTGATGTGATGTGGCTAGTGTTGAAAGTAAGACTTTACAGAAACAATTTGCTATTGCATTTATAGAAAAGATTGCTCCCTCGAACCTGTCTTTTCGCCAGCGATTAATATTGGTACTAGAGGCTCGGGGATTCTTGCTTGAACAGCGAGATGGAAAGATATTTTTGAGCGATAATTCTTATCTCAAAGTAGCGGGGGATTTGGCTGATAACGATTTTCTAGACCAACTACTCCGGCAAACAGGTATAGGTCAAGTTAATGAAAGGAATATAACAATTAGTGGAGAATGTAGTACAGAGGCGTTAGTTGATTTTTTTCTCAAACACGATGGATGCGAAGGATTCGGCTATAGCTTTGATGATTGGGCTAACTTTCAACGCAGACAGCATGGTCAGAAAATTCCCTTATACCTATTAGATCCTTTTGTGTCGAGGCTCGTAAAGACCATTTCTGCGATAGGCATAAACACCCATTACTCTTGTGACGGTCATGGGGAAAACAAAATCCAATTAGGAATGAGTAGTAAGTATTATCGGGCGTGGTTTGAGACCGTGATGCGAGCTCTATGGGCTAATGATACTTCACCAACTTGTCAGTGGAAGTTTGTCAAGGAGCGGCTATTAGAGATTTCAAACCCAGAGAGTGATGTCTTAGCGCTCTATGAGGAAATTCAGAGAGTAGCTCAACTTCTATATAATAATCGGATCACCTTACGGCGGTCTAAGTCCTTATGCCTGGCAGGTTTAAGTGAAGGTGAGGTAATAAACCTTAGTTGTCGTCAGCTAGTTAAGGTCTTTTGGGACCGAAGTGGGGATATCCTGTTGGATTTGGGTTTAGGAAACCCGCTTAAAGCATCAGCTTAACAAATTATTGTCTCAGGCACATTGTAGACTAGAGTAAACACAGACAAGAAAAAATGCGAACATACATGACCCGGTCACTCAAGACTCAACGTTAGAAACTAGTTAAGAGAAATTTGACATACAAGGAGGAAAACAATTGTCTAACGAAAAAATAACCCTTTCCCAGCTCGAAGGCTTTCTCTTCAAGTCCGCCGATATCCTACGGGGCAAGATGGACGCCTCGGAGTTTAAAGAGTTTATCTTTGGTATGTTGTTTCTCAAGCGTTTATCAGATGAGTTCGATTACAAGCGGGAACAACTGCGCAAGACGGACTTCGCACACCTTAAGGATCAACCAGACCTCATCCAGGAACTGCTGGAAGAAAAAACATCTTATGGTGAGACTTTCTTCGTTCCTGTCCGTGCCCGCTGGAATGAGTCATGGACTGACGAAAAAGGCGAAATGGTTCCAGCGATAAAGGATCTGAAACACGACATTGGTAACATGCTCAACAAGGCGATTGCCGCCATCGAAGAGGAAAACGATGCCCTGGCTGGAGTACTCAAAAATAACATTGATTTCAATGCAGTCAAAGGTAAGACCAAGATCCCGGATCAGAAGTGGAAAGACCTGCTCGACAACTTCAACCAGCCTCAGTTTGTGCTGGTCAATGATAATTTCGAGTTCCCTGACTTACTCGGCGCAGCCTACGAATATTTGATTAAATATTTTGCTGACAGCGCTGGCAAGAAAGGCGGCGAATTTTACACTCCTACCGAAGTGGTGCGTTTGTTGGTACAGATCACCAAACCGGAGGCGGGCAATGAAGTTTACGACCCTACTGTTGGATCCGGCGGCTTTCTCATTCAGTCTCACCAATATGTGGAAGAGCAAGGGCAAGATCCAAACGACCTCGCCCTCTATGGCCAAGACTCCAACGGTACTGTTTGGTCGATCTGCAACATGAATATGATTCTCCACAATATCACCCGCTTCAACATTGAGAACGGGGACACCTTGGAAGACCCACAGATTCTGGATAAGGATAAAGGTCAGGTGCGTAAGTTTGACCGCGTGTTAGCCAATCCACCCTTCTCTCAAAACTACAGCCGCGCCACGCTCAAATTCCCGAGCCGTTTCCGTGAATGGTGTCCCGAAACTGGTAAAAAGGCAGATTTGATGTTTGTGCAGCACATGCTTGCCAGCCTCAAACTCAACGGTCATATGGCAACCATCATGCCCCACGGAGTGCTTTTCCGCGGGGGTAAAGAGAAACTCATCCGCGAGATCTTTATCAATGACGATTGTATTGAAGCTATCATCAGCTTGCCACCTGGCCTGTTTTATGGCACGGGCATTCCTGCCTGCGTGATCGTGGCTAATAAGAATAAGCCCGATGCCTTGCGCGATAAAGTGCTCTTCATCAATGCCGATCGCGAATATGCTGAAGGAAAAGCCCAGAACAAACTGCGTCCTGAAGACATTGAAAAGATTGATTACACCTTCACCCACAAAATGGAGATTCCTAAATACAGCCGCCTGGTTAGTAAGAAAGAGATCGTAGAGACTCACGATTACAACCTTAATATCCGCCGCTATGTGGATAATACTCCGGAACCGGAGCCAGAAGATGTGCAGGCGCACTTAATCGGCGGTATCCCTGAGGCCGAGGTCTCAGTCCGTGCTGAACATTTTTCCCGGTTCGGCATGCAACCTGACACGCTTTTAATGTCCGATCGGCCTGGCTATCTTGCTTTCCGCGAGGGAATCGATTCCAAATCGAGAATTAAGTCCACTTTGGAAGCCGACCCCGCACTTCAGCTGACGCTCACTGCGCACAACGATGCCCTAGAAGTCTGGTGGGCAGTGGCCCGTGATGTCTTTGCTGGGCTGCGTGAAGGCGAGAAAATGCCCGAAGTCCGTAAGGAACTGCTCGCCACGCTCAAGAATAATCTGATCCAATTGCGTGTGCTCGATGAGTTTAAGAGCGCGGGGGTGTTTGTGAATTGGTGGCAGCAAATCCGTTTTGACCTCAAGACCATCATCTCCACAGGTTGGCATCATAGCCTGATTCCTGACGACTACCTCGTTGCGGCGTTTTTCCAGGCCGAGGCTGATGAGATTGAAACGCTAGAAGCACAGATTAGCGAAGTGCAAAGCGAGTTGGCCGAGGCAGTGGAAACAGCTCAAGAAGTTGCTGCCTATGAGCCAGAAGAGGGTGAGACCGTCAGTGCTGCCGTTATTAAAAAGACCCTCAAAGAACTGATTGACGATCTCAAGAGAAGCACAGGCGAATCGGCTCGCAAGGAATTGAAAAACCTGCAAGCACAGGAAAAGGCCATCTCCACCCTCGAAAAACGCATCAAGGAAAGTAAGGCCGCACAGAAGATTAAAACAGACGAACTGGAACTCAAACTCCAGCTTAAACGTCTCGGTGGTGACGAGTTCAAGGCTGAAAGCCAGGAGCTGATTCGGCAGGTGGATACCCAACTGGCCAACCTCGATCCTACGAAAAAGGAAGATAAGAAAAAGGTCACCGCCCTGAATAAGGATAAAGTCGCACTTGAAGCACGCCTCGCCAAGACCGATGGCATGCTCAATGCTATCGGCGGCAAGCTTACAGAGGAAGAAGCCCGTCGGCTCATTCTAAAAAAGCTCTATGACTTAGCCCGCCACGAACTAAACCGCTACCTCAATGCAGAAAAGCGTGGACTGATTCAGGTAGTTGAAAACCTCTGGGACAAATATGCTATCTCCATCAATGTACTGGAAAGCGAACGTACCATTACACTTAAGACACTGGATGGGTTTCTGAAGTTGTTGGGGTATTTGAGATGAGTGATGCAATGATAATACCAGGTGGATGGAAACAACTTAAAATTGGTGATTGTTCGTCAGTAAAACGCGGAGCATCTCCTCGGCCTATTCAGGACCCAAAGTGGTGGGGCGGCGAAGTTGGCTGGGTTCGGATCTCTGATGTCACTGCATCGAGTAAGTACTTAATAAGGACTCGTGATTATTTATCTAAAAAAGGAGTCCGCCACAGTGTGGAGATCAAAACGGGTGAAGTTATCCTCAGTATTTGTGCTACCATTGGACGCGCAATCATTACCACCGAGCCAGTCTGTATTCATGATGGTTTTGTTTGGTTTGACGAGCTGGATGAAGGCATTGAGCGAGAGTACTTTTATTATTACTTATCAAGCAAAGAATCCGAACTTGCTAGTAGTCGCCAAACGGGAACACAAGGAAACCTAAATACAGATATTGTCTCAAAAGTTGATTTAATATTCCCAAAATCTAAACCCGAACAAACTAAAATCGCAGAGGTCCTCTCCACGGTGGACCAGGCGATTGAACTGACGAAAGCGGTAATAGCCAAGCAGCAACGCATCAAGAACGGTTTGACACAAGACATCCTCACCCGCGGCATCGACGAAAATGGCAACCTACGTTCAGAAAAAACCCACAAATTTAAAGACTCCCTGCTTGGTAGGATACCGGAGGAGTGGGATATCGAGCCTTTTGGATATGCTTGCGAGAGGGTGTCTGTTGGAATTGCTACTTCTACGACAAAATATTATCGAGAAGATGGAGTTCCGTTGCTTCGAAACCAAAATATACTGCATGGGAAATTTGATCTTCGTGACCTACTCTACATTTCTGCAGAATTTGACTTAATTAACAAGTCGAAAAGACTTAAACCCGGCGATCTAATTATGATGAGGACTGGTTATCCAGGACGAACAGCAGTAGCGCCTGATTTCATTCAAGGTTGGCAGACATTTACTACTCTTATTAGCACACCAAAGAAAAGTAGGTATTTATCCGATTTTTTATGCCTTCAAATAAACTCAAGTATCGGAAGAGGACAGATTTTGACTTTACAGGGGGGAGGAGCTCAACAAAACTTAAATGTTGGTTGGGTTATTAATATGAAAGTCCTTAAACCTTCAATAGAAGAGCAAAAACGAATGATTGCGGTGCTAACAGAAACTGAAAAAAGCCTTACCGCCAATGTTAGCCTTCTCAATAAATTTTGCTTACTCAAAACCGCCCTCATGCAAGATCTGCTCACCGGCAAAAAGCGCGTCACACCCTTACTGAACGACACGGAGGTGATGAATGGATGAGTCCAGACAAAACACCCCAGCACATCAAAATCGACGAACGAAACCACGTCGAAAAGCCCCTGCTTGATCAGCTTGCGGGCTTAGAGTGGGAAATTCTTGACCTCGACAAAACCCAGCACCCTAGCGACAGCTATCGTCAAACCTTCACAGAGGTTGTAATGTTTCCGGTCTTGAGCGAGCAGCTCAAGATCATCAACCCTTGGCTGGAAGACGATCAGGTGGAGGAAGTAATCAAGCACCTCACCGCCAGTTTCCCCGGCACAGGCCTGATCCAGAACAACAACCATGTCTTTACCTTGTTGCTGGAAAACACTAGCGTAAGCGAGAACCGCAAGACCGGCGAGAAAAGCCCAACGGTGCGTTTCGTGGACTTCACTCACCTTGAGCACAATCGCTTCATCGCCGTCTGCCAATTTAAAGTGCGCATCCTTGGCACGGAACACCATATTATTCCGGACATCGTTCTTTTTCTGAACGGCTTGCCCGTGGTGGTGATCGAGTGCAAATCGCCCAAGGTCAAGGACGCCATCCCAGAAGCTATCGACCAGCTTCTCCGTTATAGCGAACAACGCGGAGCCAAGGGTGAAGGTAGTGCACCACTGTTTTATTACAACCAGATCATTATCGTCACCTGCCGGAATGAGGCCAAGTTTGGCACAATTACCACCCACAGCGAGAAACACTTCTACCGCTGGGCCGATCCCTATCCCCGCACGCTGAACGATCTTGATCACGGCAGTGGCAGCCCAAACGATCAGCAACGCCTAGTTGCTGGAATGTTAGACCGCAATAATCTACTGGACCTCATCCGAACGTTCACCCTGTTCAGCTCCAACGACAAAGGCGAGACCATCAAGATTGTGGGCCGCTACCAACAGTTTCGGGCCGTCAAGCTGGCGGTCAAGCGCCTTCTGGCAGGTCAAAGCCCGCGCGAGCGCAGCGGCATCATCTGGCACACGCAAGGTTCAGGAAAATCGCTGACCATGATGTTTATGGTGCGCGAGATGTATCACCATGTCCAGCTTTCCCACTGGAAAGTGGTCTTTGTTACAGACCGTACCCAACTGGAAAGCCAGCTCGCCGAGACCAGCCAGAGCATTGGCTTTACCGTCAAGATAGCCAACAGCATCATAAAGTTGAAAGATCTCCTGCGTTCAGACTCTTCAGATCTGGTTATGGCGATGATCCACAAGTTCAGGGAAGCCGACCTCACAGAGACCTTCCCTGAGTTAAATTCCAGCCCGTACATTCTCGTAATGACCGACGAGGCGCACCGCTCCCAATACGCGACGCTTGGAGCTAACCTCGACAAAGGTATCCCGAACGCCGCACGCATCGGTTACACCGGTACGCCCATTGACAAGACAGAACGAGTCTTCGGCAAATACATCGACACATACACTATGCGCCAGGCCATCGAAGATGGCGTGACATTGGAGATCGTTTACGAAGGCCGCACCCACAACGCTGAAGTACCCGACCAAAAGGGTATGGACACGGCGTTTGAAGATGTTTTTAGCGACTATAACCTCCAGCAGCGCATGGAGATTCTTAACTACGGTTCTCGTGATGCCTATCTGGAGGCCGAACCCACCATCGCCGCCAAGGCTAAAGACATGGTGCAACACTACCTGACCCATGTGTTCCCCAATGACTACAAGGCGCAAGTGGTCGCTACCTCTCGTGAGGCAGCTGTGCGCTATAAACAACACATTGACGATACCCTTGTAGCCGCTATTACCGATCTGGAACTAGCTAACCCGAATAAGCTTGACTTGACCCGACTCAAGAAATTGACAACGGACGTTATCATCTCCGCTAAGGGCAATGACCTTCCACGCCTCAAACTTTACTCTGACAATTCTAAGCACAAAACAAGTATTAAAAGCTTCAAAATGGCCTTTGGTAATGAAGAGGAAGGTGTAAAGGGCGACCTCGGTATCATAATCGTTAACAATATGCTACTGACTGGCTTTGATGCACCGGTAGAGCAGGTTATGTATCTCGACAAAGTCGTCGTCGCTCACAATCTCCTGCAGACCATCGCACGTGTCAATCGTGTGAGTGGTGCTGCTAAGGACAAAGGCTTTGTGGTCGATTATGTTGGTATTGGTCATCATCTGAAAAAAGCACTTGACTCCTATGATGAGCGAGAACAAAAAGAGATAACCGATTCACTTAGTTTCCCCGAAGATGAACTGCGCGAACTAATTGCCAGCCATGCCGCCATCCTAGAACTGCTCAAGAAACACGGTATAACGGACTTGACAGATTACGATGCGTTTTTTGATCTGTTTTATGATGAAGACCTGCGTTTTGACTTCATGCTGGCATTCAAAAAACTAACCCGGTGTCTAAACCTTGTCTATCCCGCCCGCCAAGTGCTCGACTATATGGACGACTACAATGCTCTGACAGAGATCAATGTTCTGGCTGGTAAACACTTCCGTGACGAACGCCTGAGTATGAAAGGCATACCACCCAAACTGCGAAGTATAACCGACGAGTATCTCGAATCAAAAGGGATTGAAGTGAAGGTCAAACCGATCTCTATCCTCGATGAAGACTTTCAAAAACAGGTCGGCAAACGCAAGCGCACCAAGACTAAGGCTGCGGAAGTAGAACACGCTATACGACACCACCTGGAGATTGAACTCGACGATGACCCAGACCTGCAGGCCTCGTTTGCTGCAGCACTGGCAGCAATCTTTAAAGATTTCCGCGACAACTGGAAGAAGATCTATGAGGAACTGGAGAAACTTCGTGAGCGCATTATCAACTCTAGTAAGGAACCCACCTATGGCCTTCATCGCAAGAAGCAGATGCCCTTCTTTCGTATGTTTGATAGGGAGATTTTCGGTGAAACCAAAGAGCGGAAAAAGGATTTTGTGGCTGCAGAAGAGCCAGCTTATTATGGGATGAACCACGAAACACAAATTAGCCATTTGGTTAACCTGACACAACAAGTATATCTAGTTGTGGAGAGAGAACTTCGACTAGTTGGATTCTGGGAGAGCATCCCTGCCCGAAATAAATTAAAATCAGAACTTCAAAAGATCCTGCTCTCAGCAGAGTTTTCAAAACTCCCTGGGATCATCGCCAACTGGAAACATATTCTCAGCAGAATCATAGAAATCGCCGAAAGTAAAAATGATACAATTCTCTATGCGGAGTGATGAAAATGGAACTTACCTACATAATTCAAAGATCAGCCAAGCGGCGCAAGCTGACCATTACCGTCGAACGTGATCGTAGCGTCGTTGTACATGCGCCAGAAGGTATATCTGACGAAAAGATCGAGCAGGTGGTGGCGTCAAAGCGTCAATGGATTTACGAGAAGATTAATCACCCTCAAAAATATCAGGACCTGCCCCATGCACCGGGGAAAGAACTTGTGAGCGGCGAATCTGCGTTGTATCTGGGACGACAGTACCGAATTGAGGTCGTCAAAATGGGCTTGAATGAGATTCAGTTTGCGCAGCGTTTCCTTATTCCAGATATGCAGACATCGAAACAAGCAGAGGCTTTGCGGGAATGGTATATTGGCAAGGCCAAAGAAAAGATTGTTCCACGAGTGAAGCTTCATGCTCGCCAACTCGGTGTCGACGTCGCCGAGGTCAAGATCGTCGACAACCGCTTCCGCTGGGGCTCCTGCACTCTGAAGGATAACGTCAATTTCAGTTGGCGTTTGATTAAAGCGCCGATGTTTGTCGTTGACTATGTGATCGTGCACGAACTTTCTCATCTCATAGAGGCTAACCATACGCCAAGGTTCTGGAATATCGTCCGTACACAAGCACCAACAATAGACAAGGCTAAAGCTTGGTTAAAAGAAAATGGACAATTGCTGGAACAAGCGATATAACCAAAAATCATATAAAAGCTGCGTTAGGAGGATTGTATTTATGGCCGATATCAAATTCGAGATTAAGGAAACAATTGGTGTATTATCAGAATCAACCAAAGGGTGGTCAAAAGAACTTAGTCTTGTGAGTTGGAATGATAAAGAGCCGAAGTATGATATTCGGGAATGGTCGCCGGATCATACGAAGATGGGCAAGGGTGTAACACTAACCAAAGAGGAATTAAAAAAGTTAAGTGATTTGCTTACTGGATTGAACTTGTTTCAAGATTAGTAGTAGAAGATATAAAGCGGTTGGTATACCGCCCCCTGTTTTACCCTGCATTCTTACGATGCAGGTTTTTTTGGTTCGCCCTGTATGGGCATAGTCTAAGGGGTGAAAGTCCCTAACACACCCTGATAGTGGGAAGTGTATAGCCAAGACCAAGGGTGTCCATCGCGAGGTGGAATCTAGAGGAAGGTGGAGGCAAATCTCTGGTCTGACGAACAGAAACCACATATAAGGCAGGGCATATCGGGTAAGGTTGCCAAACATACTGAAGCCCTATAACTATCCGAAGATATGCTATGTAAATGTGGCAGATAGATTGAGTGAAAGACTATGCACCTTAACAGGGGAGGTCTGTACGAGATGCTATGCATAGCGATAAATGTTTCGCTACTTAGTAACCTTTGCCGAGAGGTAAAGCTGAACGTACAGAAGTCAGTTCGAGTCGTAGTATCGTAGAAGTCTATGAAAATAGATGGAGAAAAGGACTCGACGGTTGTGATAAGACAGACATTACTTACTTGACTCACGAGAATAGCAGTTGCTCGAAAGAGGTTACTTACTTGAAAATAGAGTGGAAATCGAAGACAGACAGTAAGAACGCTTAGTGATGATGGATAGGTAATGCAAGGCAAAGGCACATTTTATCATTAACCGAACCGCCGTGTACCGAACGGTACGCACGGTGGTGTGAGAGGACGGGGGTTAGTCGCCCCCTCCTACTCGATTACTTTATTTATCTTGTTGAAGGGAGAAGTAGAAACATATTTTTGTCTATGCCTAGTGGTATGGTTATCTCATAGCAAAATAAATGAGGGGGAAGAAAAACAATGACATAGGTAAAGTATTTTCTAAATCTTTCAAATTCGACATATAAATTGAAAAGTGTATGATATTATGAAAAAAATCATAATACGTGGCCACAATGAACGTGATCATGTCAGAGTAAAATGGTGTTGTAGATATGATTTTAAAAATAAAACACTTTTGGGGTAGGGAAGCGTACAGCAAGCAGCATATTACATTAGACTTATAAAGATGCCAGTCTAATAAAAAAGTCTTGTTAACACTGCGATAGGGATATGAAGTGGTGGTTTGGGGGATGAAACGGAGGCTCTGGCGTGACGATAATACAACAGCTAAACCAGAAAAATTTGCAACCGTGGAAGGAAACCTTACTAGGACTTAATAGAGGCATAGTATGAATAGAGAATATATCCTAAATAAGATAAGGCCCTATTTGAATAGTAACAATATACTGAGCGAAGATGATTTTAACACCTTATTTTCCACATTAAGCAAATCGCAACAATATAAAATAATAAATATTTTAATAGAAGAAAATATTGAAATTGACTATGATTACGTTGTCATTGAAACCCATAAGATCATAAAACGGCCTGCAAGCGTTACTCCGGATACTTCTAAAATGGGCAAGCTTTCTAATGAACAGTTATGCGTCATTTATCAACAAGGAAATCAGATTGCACTTGAAATACTTGTCATAAAAAACACAAAACTTGTATGGAGCAGGGTCATCAAGTACGCTAAAAGATATAAGCACAAATTGGAGGAAGAAGACATAGCCCAATACGGTACTATGGGGTTAATCAAGGCTGCTGAAAAGTTCGAATTAAGCAAGGAAACTAAGTTTACAACTTATGCTATATGGTGGATAGACCAACAAATACTTAGAGGTATAGTAGACTATGGATTTACAATCAGAATACCAGTCCATATGTTTGAACAAATGAATAGGCTATTGAGAGTGTTTGCGCAAAATCCAGGTTTTAACAAGCAGAAAATATTTGAATTAGCCAAGGAAGGTGGAATGAGTAGAGAGAAGTTCGAAGAGCTTCTCATGATTATTGACAATGTAATATCTTTGACTTCACTTAATAGCCTTATCGGCGAAGATGAAGATAGTGAATTGGGCAATTTCTATGTAGATCATGAAAGCCCAAGTGTCGAGGAGCAAGTCGAATATACATTATCTAAAGAAGCAATAGCTGAAGTTTTAACTACTTTACCAATTAGAGAACAAGATGTTATTGAACAAAGATTTGGTCTGAAAGATGGAATAGTGAGAACGCTTGAACAAGTAGGGATTAAGTATAATGTTACCCGTGAAAGAATACGGCAAATTGAAGCCAAAGCCTTAAGAAAATTAAAGCATCCATCCAGATCAAAAGCACTAAAGAACTTGTTATGGAGGTGATAACTTTCCGATGATTGATGAAAAGGAATATTTACTAAAAAAGATTCAGGTTTACTTAGAGAATGAAGGGACAATTGTAGTTTTGAAAGGCGTCGATATCAAATTAATAATAGAGGACGTTTCAGTCGATATTGATGAGTTATTGGAGAATAAACTGAATTATTTTATTAAGATCTCTCAAACTGGAAGAAGGGTTATCACATATGATGAGTATTTAGCACTTTATGAATTTGTGTTAATGCAGTATATAAAAATCGAGATCCTTGAAAACAATTTGTTTATTAATTATTACCCTCTTTACGCTAAACTATCGAACAATAGATTGATGGCCTTAGTTTGCCATTACGATGAGGAGAAAGAGGGAGATAAACACGAAATCGGAAATATTACAGAGTTAACGACAATATATGCAAATGTTAAATTGATTCATAATAGCTATTACGTAACTTACAATAATGTAATTACAGATCCAAAAGAAGAAACCTTTGAGGCTTTTGAAAAGGATCTCGATATCATACATAAGGAAGAAATGTATCCATCTAGTTCCTGCTATGAAATTCTTGATGAAGAAGACTATATTCTTATGTTGGATGATCTACTGCTGCAGCAGGAGAAACAGGCTATTTACATCTCCGATAAGAATACGAGCTTAAGTAAGCCGCTACTCGAAGATCGAATAAGGACATTAAAGTATTTTTTGCGGGATAGTGTTGAGGTTAAATTTGGATATATCAAGGAAACTGGGGAAGAAGTCGTTATAAGACAAGAATTTCTCGACATTCTGCAAAAACATTGGGGTTATGATAGTTTCCGGCAAATCAAAGTTTATAACACAAATTCATTAGATAATAAAGACAAAGTCATCGAGGAAATATCTCAAAGCCATATCATCACGAATATCGTAGAGGAAACAGAAAAATGTATTCAAAGAAAAGATTATAGGGATGTATTTGTCACAGCTCCAACAGGAGCGGGAAAATCAGCAATCTTTCAGATACCAGCTATTTATCTTGCCGATAAATATGAGCTGTTTACGATTGTCATTTCACCATTAATAGGATTAATGAAAGATCAAATCGTGAATTTAGAACTTCATAACTATACGTTTGCACGGACAATTAACTCGGATATATCTCCCATTCAAAAGCAGGAAATCATCAATGACATTGCAGATAAAAAGTGCCATGTTTTATATATTTCTCCGGAGTCCCTACTAAGCAAAAGCGATTTAGAGCAGATCATCGGAAGTAGAACCTTGGGATTAATGGTGATCGATGAAGCACATATTGTGACAACCTGGGGTAAACAATTTAGGCCGGATTATTGGTATTTAGGAGATCATTTACAGCGGATAAAGAAAGGTCAACTAAAGAAAAAGGGAATGGGATTTGTAATCGCTACGTTTACCGCCACGGCTATTTATGGTGGCATAGAAAATATGTACGAAGAAACAATACAGAGTCTTAAAATGGTAGATCCAATAACGTATCTGGGGTATATAAAGAGAGAAGATATTAATATAAACATTGAAAAAGCGGAGCTTATCACTGGGAAAACGGAGTATGAATTAAATAAGTTTGACCAATTAATTGAAAAGATTGATTATGCGATGATGCTAAATAAAAAAATGTTGATATATTTCCCCACTGTCGCACTCATTAATAGATTTTGGGAATATTGCATGTTCAAAGACCTGGGGAACTTTATATCAAGGTACCATGGAAAGTTAACGGGGTATGATAAGGAAGAAAGTTATCAAAAGTTTCTAACGAAACAAACGCCAATAATGCTGGCAACCAAAGCTTTTGGAATGGGTATTGACATAGATGATATTGAAATCGTCACACACTTCTCACCAACGGGTAATGTTTGCGATTATGTTCAGGAGATAGGCAGAGCCGCAAGAAGACCTGGGTTAGATGGCGAAGCCTATTACAAATTTATGAAAAACGACTTTAAACATATTAATAGACTCCATGGACTTTCCGTTATTAAAGTGTATCAGTTAATTCAAGTCATCCAGAAGGTTTATGAACTGCACCTGGAAAATATCAAACACAACGCTGGAGGGAAAATTACTAAAAAGCGGAATGAAATGTTAGTCGATGCGGAAAGCTTTGCTCATATTTTTGAAAACCCATTTTTCAATGAGGATGATGGGATTAATAAAGTAAAGACAGCAATGTTGTTGATTCAAAAGGACTTTGAAAGACGATTTTCTTTTTCGCCTTTCCATGTCAGACCTATACCGCTTTTTGAAATAGGATTCTTTCAGATCGATCTGCATACTCAAAAGAGCATACTAGCAAGTTACGGACCAGTACTCCAGGAAATTGATAATTCTATTCATGTATGTTCTGTAAATTTGAAGAAAATTTGGGAATATAGTTTTAACTCTAAGCATTCTTTCCCTAAATTCAAGTATATGCTGTACACTAAGGACTCACAATTAAGATTTGAATACAAAGAAAGTATTAAACCGGCACTTAGCATTACGATTGAATTGTTAAAGAATTACCAGCAAAATTTAAAGGACTATTTTAATGCCATCAAGACAATTGTTAATAAATCGATCAGAGAAGAAAAGTTCTATGATGTAGACGGGGACACTGGTTTAGTCAATGCATTGATGAAATTAATACCTGTAAACACTTATAAGGCAAAAAGCATAATAGAGACTCTGATATCAGCTATGTCCGTGTATCAAAGAGATTACAGTAAAAATATTCATGGTAAGGTATTTAACTGGAAGTCTTTAATATCTGGGGATGCAAAATATAAGTTTATGACTGGATCAACTGGATTTTTTAGATGGTTGGAAAATGGAATCAATCAGATATTAAGTAATTTAATAGAAGGCACTCTCTATTTGATTGATGAAACAGGAAAAAAGGGATTTAAAGAAAGTCTGCTCATCCTCGGAATACTCGAAACTCTTGATATATTAGTATTTAAAGCATTAGGCGGCAAAAATAGCCAGATTTATATTTACGTGAACCAAACGAAAACCATGAAGGGAATAATCGATAAGCCGTGGAGATATAAAAATAGACTCTTGGAGCTTGTAAGCGAAAGACATGAAATATCAGTAGAAATGCTTACTTATCTGTTTGAGGAAGAGTTAAGCAATAAGGAAATATGGGATCTTATTGAGGATTATTTCTTAGGCATAGTCCCAGATGATGTCGTTAAAAGTTATGAAAAGAAAACAGGCAAGAAATTAGAGTAGAATTGTCCACACGTTGGTAGGGTACACGGACGAATATCAAGGCACGATTTAAGTAATGAGACAGGAAATAATCTTCTGTTAGAAGTCATCGTAATCTGGCCGTCTGACTATGAATACTACAGAACTCTCTATAAACGATCAAAACAGCGCCTTTTATAATAAATTAAAGGTAAGTTTATTGAGCATTGTTATGTTAAGAACGGAATGAGCATCTCTATCTTACAAGGAGGATAAATTGTTAAGCGAACACTATTTTTATAATTGTTCAAAGGAATACGTTGAATCAATCGATCCCGAGCTGTATACAGAGATGGACGATGTACTATGCAAGCTGCCCAAAAGAAATGTTCAAGCGGGAATTAACTCTGACCTATTCCAGTTATTAACTGAAAACAATTGGGCTTATGATTCCATTCCTCAGAATTCAGCTAGTACCGATCTAAATGGCAGAATTGGTAAAGGTAAATCTCAGAAAGACAACAAGAGACATTTATGTTCGACCTCGACAACACTACTTAACGCCTCTTGGCATTCAGATTTTGCTAGATCTTACGCTTTAGGTCTCGTGCATCTTGAGGTACAATTTGGCAAGGTAGAATCAATGTTTAAAGATTTCTGTGGCTTTAGAATAGCGTATTTTGAACGGAGGTTGGCGCTTGGTATAGAGATAGTGATGTCTGAGCCGAGTAAATACTTTGCCCATCGCAAGGGAGCGGTCTCAGGAATGGCTTATTTCGATATTGCCAAGAGAACTTTGCCGGCAATTGGATTAGATTGCCCAATTTGGCTGATCGGAATTAAGGAATGATGCAAAACTAAGAAAAATGTACTATTAAATATTTATGAACCCTCTTTATCAGTAAGGGGCTAGTGGCTATTATTACAATGTCTTAGCTCCTTCACTTCAATTGGAGTTTAATTCTCCGTATTCATGTACTTATTATAATGACTATATAGTTAAGTAAGGTGGTCTGTCTCGGATCTGAACGATTCTCTGACGCTCGAATTGAGCGTCTTTTTTTATGCATATCATATTCCGTGGAGGAATTTGGCAACTCATGAAGAATCATTGTAGGGGTGGTGAATTATGGAACAATTGAATCGTATTAAGAGGTAAATTGTATAGATATATATGAAAAAAATATTACCAAAAAGGTAAAATTAATTGCATTACATAAAGGGGTGGAATATAATAAACATAGAATATAGAAGTAGTAAACTTCAAAAGCAATGTACAGATTACAGTTTAGCTAAAAAAGATTTTGGGGTTGAGGTTGCAGATAAGCTATTGAGTTTAATCAATTTCCTGGATAATGCTAAGAATCTAATGGATATTGCTGTCATGCTCATATATCATTTGCATCCGTTAGAGGGAAAGAAAAAGGGTCAATTTGCTTTGGATTTAGGGCGAAGATTAGGATGGCGTTTAATTGTCATTCCATTGGATCATGAAGGTAATAGATGGAGCACTACCGAAGATGTCAACATTATATACAAATCAACCACAGCAATTTTAGTCTGGGAGGTGACAAAACATTATGAGTAAAGCTGAATATAAAGAGCTAATAGCTTTTCATCCGGGGTACTATCTAAAAGAGATTATTGAAGATATGGGGATTACCCAAGACGAGTTTGCTAAAAGATTGGAAACAAGTGGGAAAAATTTAAGCGATTTGTTAAATGGGAAAAGCAAATTATCGAATGAAATTGCTTTAAAGCTTTCTATCATGTTTGGCACATCTGCAGATGTGTGGCTTAACTTGCAAAAAACTTATAATGAGAAAGTTATAGAGATTGAACGCAGAAAAATTGAGGATTATGAAGCGGGTTGTGCTCAATTAATAGACTACTCTTACTTTATTGATTTAGGAGTAGTACCGATAGTAAGAAAATCAGCAGAAAAAGCTAAAGAGTTATTGAAATATTTTAAGATAGCATCATTTAAGGTCTTGAAGACTACCGACTTTCTAGTTAATTATAGAACGGCCGTTTCAATCATCAATGAGAAAAACGTAATTAACTCAAATGCTTGGGTTCAAACCGCTTTAAACATTGGTCAACAGATAGACACAGAGTCATTTGATTCAAAAAAGCTTAAAAGTCATTTGCAAGAAATTAGAAAAATGACGTTACAGAATCCTGTGGATTTTTCGCCAAGATTGACAGAAATCTTTGCATCTTGTGGTGTTGCATTTGTTGTTCTACCACACTTGAAAAATTCCGGTGTTAATGGGGCAGTAAAATGGATTAATAAAGAAAAGGTAATATTGGCGATCAACAATAGAAGGAAGTATGCAGATATATTTTGGTTCTCTTTGTTCCATGAAATTGGTCATGTCTTACAGAGAAAAATCACAATGCTAATAGTGGGCATAGATGTTGAAGAAATGGATGAAACAAATAAAATCTTAGAAAGAGAAGCGGATGATTTTGCCAGAAATAGTTTATTACCAATGGACCATTATAGTGAATTCTTGAGCGGTAATGATTATTCAGAAGGGGCTATAAGGCGATTTGCAAATAAAATCGATATACATCCTGGTATTATAGTTGGTCGGTTACAAATAGAAGAACACATTAGATTTGAACGTTTTAATGGGCTTAGAGAAAAATATATTATCCACCAGAAAAAATAGTAAAGAAAAGTGGGCTATTATGAAAAAGAAATCAAAGCTAGTCAGTAAGCCTAGAACAAGATCTCTCTTCAATACTGGCACACGCCCCCATAAATCAAATAAAGACTACACACGAAAAATTAAATATAAGCAAACGGCCTCTGAAGATGGAGAGCAATAGTAGAACCCCTGGTTATCAAGTTGTCTCTGTCAGTTATGCTAGGTTTTGTGCGTGGGAAGTTTAGAAATAGATCGCGTAAGGTTGTTGCTTGCTCATGGGGGGCGTGTTTTGATCGCATATGGTGATGCTATTTCATGTTTGTTGGATTGTGTTTTATGAATAAGTAATGCCGCCTGATTGTTAGGCGGCATTGCGAATTAAATGCTTAGATGAGCAGGAATACTAGCTGTCATAAAAGAAGTAACCGGTCCGATACCTAGTAATCCGTGAAAGGAGAAACCCCACTTATGCCAATGGAAATAATCCGAAACGATATAACCAAGATATCCGTTGACGCCATTGTCAACGCAGCAAACTCTGCCCTGAAAATGGGTGGTGGGGTATGCGGAGCTATTTTCTCTGCCGCCGGGGCTGAAAAACTACAAGCGGAATGCGACAGCATCGGAACATGCAAAGTTGGCGAGGCGGTTATGACAAGTGGCTATAACCTTCCTGCTCGGCACATTATCCATACAGTCGGACCGATTTGGCGTGGCGGTAATTCAGGCGAAGCACAGCTGTTACATAACTGCTATACCAACTCGCTGACACTGGCTTTACAGCAGGGATGCGAATCCATCGCCTTTCCCCTGATCTCTTCAGGGATCTACGGATATCCGAAAGACCAGGCGCTCCAGATTGCCATTTCTGCCATCAGCGAATTTCTCTTAATCCAAGAGATGAACGTTCATTTGGTGGTCTATGATAAGAAAGCTTTTATGCTGAGCGCCAAGCTTTTCTCGGCCATAGAACGATACATTGACGATAACTACGTGGAAGAACACCAGCATCGTGCCAAAGACAGAGTGATTGAGGCTAATGAATACCAGCAACTTGAAGAACTACAAACGATTTGTCAGGAAAGTGTTTCTTGCCCATCTGCTTCTATTCTTCCGCAAGTGAAAAGGCGTTTAGAGGATGTACTAGAACAATTGGAGGAATCGTTTCCTCAAAGGCTGCTGCGACTCATTGATGAAAAGGGCATGACTGATGTAGAGACCTATAAGCGAGCCAATATCGACCGTAAGTTGTTTTCCAAAATCCGCAGCGGAAAAGGATATAATCCCAGCAGGGTCACAGCCATAGCGTTTGCTATCGCTCTTGAGCTGAATTTGGACGAAACTCATGATCTACTGGGTAAGGCCGGCTACACCTTGTCGCGTAGCAACAAATTTGATCTCATCATTGAGTACTTCATCGAAGAAGGCAATTACAACATCTTCGAGGTCAACGAAGCTTTGTTTGCTTTCGACCAAGTTCTGCTTAGAGGCTAATTGTCGTTTCGAAAGCGACCTGTTAGCCTCCTGATTTTGTTATCCTTTAATCATTAAGTAGAAAAGGGGATAACAAAATGACAACCAACATAACCGAACTGGTATTTATCCTGGATAAGAGTGGTTCCATGTCAGGGCTAGAAAGCGACACGATCGGTGGCTACAATGCCATGCTTAGTAAACAACAGAAAGAGCCTGGGGAAGCCATTGTCACGACGGTGCTGTTCGATGACAACTACGAACTTCTCCATGATCGAATCAACATCAAGGGCATCCGCCCGATTACAGAGAAAGAATACTATGTTGGCGGTAGTACGGCACTGCTGGATGCTATTGGAAAGACCATTCAGAAGATTAGCAATGTACAGCGGCATACTAGTAAGGAACTACGGGCGGATAAAGTGGTGTTGGTGATCACAACCGATGGTATGGAAAATGCCAGCCGTGAGTATACTCCTGCAGCGATCAAGAAAATGGTTGAGCGGCAGAAAGAAAAATACGGCTGGGAAGTCATTTTCTTGGGAGCCAATATTGATGCCATCTCTGCAGCTGAAAGGGTTGGGATCAATGCTGACAGAGCTGCGAACTATCACGCGGATGGTGAGGGCACGAGGCTGAATTATGAGGCAGTCAGCCATGTCGTCAGCGAAATTCGGGCAAACAGACCCATTGCGGATAGTTGGAAAGCAGAGATTGATGCAGATTTTAAACGCCGTAACAAAATCAAACACGATAATTTAAAGCGGACCTAGTAATTTCTTCATTTTAAGGGAAATGATCCTGATAATTCAAAGAATCCCTGAATGCCAGTAGAAAAGCGTTTAGGGATTCTTCAATGCTCCAGGGAGTGTAAGCATCAAAAATATAAATAATTCAGTAAGAAAGGCCAACTTTCAGTCCAAATTCGAATTCACACAATCAAATAAATGTCTGAACGCTATGGTATGCTAAATTTAGGGATACATAGAATTTTGAATTAAAAATGAACATCCATATAGAACTGATGACGAGGAGAGGGGTTGAAATTATGTTAAGTAGTATTCTAGACTTCGCAATCAAGGCTCACGCCGGTCAGACACGTAAAGGTACCAAAATTCCTTATATTGTTCACCCAATCGAAACAGCGATCATATTGGCGCAGAATAATGCTTCTAATGAGGTGATTTGTGCTGGAATCCTCCATGATGTTTTGGAAGATACGGTCGGAGAAGAGGATGACATACGCCAACGATTAGATAGGGTAGGATTGTCTTCCGAAAAAGTCTTGCAGATTGTGTATGGTACATCGGAGCCTTCGAAATTATTGGCTAAACAAGGTGGTGCTGAAGAAGAATCTTGGAAGGAAAGAAAAGTCCATACCATTAAATACTTAGACGGGCTGGGTACCGATGAATTGAGCGTTGACATTAAGCTAGTTGCTTGTGCTGATAAATTAAGCAACATTCGGGCAATGGTCAACGATTATGAACAATATGAGAGAGACGGAAAAGCTGGCTCGGAATTATATGAGCGCTTTAATGCACCCAGCAGTGATCAGCAATGGTACTATGAATCGTTGGTCATGGCCCTGAAGGATTTAGCGAATTGCCGATGCATCGAGAACTTGCCGACCTGGTTGTGAAGTTATTTAAGAGGCAAAGTTAATTACATAAGGATAGTTTCAATGGAATAGGGGGAGAGAGCATGTCGTTTTTAGATGTGTATATCGGTTACTCAGATGATGAACGGTTTGTTTGGGAGGGCGGGGAATGGTCGGGAAATGTGCCCAAGAGACAGAGCCCATTCTTCCCGCCTAAAGCACCTTTTCGAATATTGGTAAACAAGATTGAAAGTGGTGTACTAAGTGGCAAAAAAGTGGATTGGGGAGCATGGGCAACGAAAGTTGACAAGAACTACATAGAACTATTTTTTAAAGAAAGTTATAGTGATGATTGGTACAAGAATAATCAAAGTTATCCTCACCTAATCAAAGAGATGGATGAGTTGAAAGACTTGAGAACTACCAAAAGTTATTGTAATACATAAGCAATTTCGAGGATAAGAGTGTTATTTCTGTACGGGCACAGGTCGTCTGAAACCAACGACGGTGTGGTCGAAATGGATTACCCCCAATTTAACATACTGATCGTGGGGACGGTTTTGCAATGGCTTTTAGAGTATATGAAACATGCTCCATTGGTACAATTCAACTATTCTAACGGTAAACGGGAGTAATAATAGCGCCTGGGTGGACCTGCGAGATTGGCTATAGAGACGGACAGGTCGGCGCTGTGGCTTCCAATGACACGAGAGTATGGGCAGGAAATTCGTCAACCTATCGGGACTTGTGTTCAGTTGGCTTTCAGGCGTGGGTTTGGATTATCCCGAGTTCTTCCGAAGACTGCACCGGGACAGGCCTGTGGCTTCGCAGGTTGCTACTATATTGGAGCAAAATGAGGTATCGTCCGAAACATAATCTAGAGATGAACTGTTGCTCCTTAAAGTAAGTATCTAATTTTTTCCTCAAATACGACGGTATGCAATGGATAAAGAGGAATAATTAGTAAATATGTAGAACGGTAGTTATAAGTTATCAGATACTAAGAAATTTATGAATAATTTGGGGGTCCTTTTATGGTTGATACTGTTAAGCTGTTTCGGATATTTATTGCATCACCTGGCGATTGCATATTGGAAAGAGAAGCAGTACGACGTGTCTGTAACGAAGACCCTACTGTTTTGACTATTTGCAGGGCAAATCATATTTCGTTGGACGTATTTGGTTGGGAAGAAGTACGTTCAAATATAGGGCGTCCCCAATCCATCATTAACGTAGCTGTTGAAAAATTTAAACCGGACTGGTTTGTTTTTATTTTTTGGCACCGCTTTGGCAGCGAAGCTGGTATGGGAATGACTGGATCAGAGGAAGAGTGGGAATTGGCGAGACAAATGAACGAAAATGGAAGGGGTCATCCGAAGGTCAGCCTTTTTTTCAATAAAAAAAGTACTCCCTCTCTTGAGCAAGGGGATGACCAGCTTCAGGCATTAAATTTTTTTAGAGAAAAAATCTTCAGTGAGTATCAAGCTTTAGCCTGTTTTTTTGACGGAACGTCGGATTTTGAGAAACAATTCCAAGCACACTTAACGGAATTTCTGATCGATCTTGGTGGGAGTCATCTTGAGATTACAATTGAACGATTGCGGCAGGAGCTTTTGTTATCTTCAAATATACTTTTGAACTATCAAAGAACCTTTAGGGACGGACGACAAATAGAACGCCTTGAATTTAAGGAGTTAGTTCAACGCGTAGAGGAATCAGAACATTCTACAACTTTAGTCCTGGGCGGTCCTGGATCAGGGAAGTCGTCCTTGCTTTCAACTCTCGCCCACCACTTTAAGGAAAATGGCATTACTCTGCTTGCCATCAAAGGAGATACACTCAGCTCAGACATTAATACGGCGGAAGACTTACAAAAAGCTCTAGGCCTAAGCCTTGCTGTTAGGGATGGTCTTGTGGCCCTGGCTGAAAAAGAAAAAGTCGTCGTGATCGTCGATCAACTTGACGCAGTCTCCGAATTACTCGACCGCAAGTCGGGACGTTTAAACGTATTATTAAATCTTATCCACAACCTTTCTGGCCAAAAAGACGTACATATCATAGCATCTTCACGCGAATTCGAGTATCGCCATGACGTTAGGTTAAACAGCGTCAATGCCGAAAAGGTGATCTTAGAACTCCCAGTCTGGGAACAAATTGCTCCTATACTGGAACAGGCGGGACATATAACCAACTGTATAAGCGACGTACTCAAGGAGCTATTATGCACTCCATTACACCTTAAAGTATTTCTCGATGTGGCAAAGCACGGCGCGGTCTTTCATTCCTTACATGCATTGCTGGATGAATTGTGGGAGCAACGAGTATTGGCACCGAATGTACCACAGCACACCCTAAAATTGCTTAACCAACTTGCAATGCATATGACAAAGGAAGAAAGTCTATGGTTGCCGCTGGCCTACGCAGACGATTACCCTGAAGCGCGCCGTTTCTTGGAACAGAACGACGTTTTGGTGAGAGAACAGGGCAGCGTGACCATTGGATTTCGCCATCAGACTTTTTATGATTATACCTTAACGCGTGCTTTTGCTAGGGGCTCAATTTCACTTGCGGATTATGTTTTTGAAAAGCAGGATGGACTTTTCGTTCGTCCTACATTCCTGAGCTGCCTTCATTATCTTCGGGATACGTCCCTGTCCGAATATCATAAACAGCTTCAAATTTTCTTTAAGACCAGTTTACGACCGCACCTTTTCTCGCTTTTGATAGAGTTCCTCGGTAGTCAGAAGAAACCAGATGATGTGGAAGCGTATCTCATGCTTCCTCTGCTCAAATCTGAAACGGAAGGCCCCAAGGTACTCAGCGCAGTTACAGGTAGCCACGGTTGGTTTATCAGGTTGTGTGGGCATGAAGGTCTGGAAGACTGGATGAGTAAACCAATTGAATCCGCCTCCCACTGCGCAGCATTCCTTGCCGCGGCTGCAGGCTTGGCGGGAATCGATGTTCTTAATCTTTTAAAAGAATATTGGCTAAGTGATACCATATATGATCCGTTGACGTTAAATGTACTTCAGAATTTTAAGGATTGGAATTATGACACTGTCATGGTAGCGGAAAAACTGGTAAATCGATCGGGATTGTGGACAGCCGGAATGCTTGTTGAGAAAATTGCAGAAATAAACCCTGAACTTGCTCCGCGCGTCTTGCGTGCCCGCTTGGATGGAATGCTTGCAGCGGTAATCGAAGAACTTGATGCAAAAAAAATAGATTTAAAGACAGCGTTACAAGAGGACGAGCAGACTCGAATCCTATACCAGAATAATGAGTTGGAGAGGCTGCTCGAAAGCCGGGTGGACTATATTAGCTTTGAGAGTTTGGCCGAAGATGTGCCAAAATCTTTTATCCAGTGGATATGGCCCTGGTTGTTAAATGTGATTAACCTGGTGGCATCGGCAGAGCCTGATTTTGTTTTGGAATACCGCACGGATACGGTCACAAACAGTCGATTTGAAAGAGAACATGAAGAAACTATTATGTCAGGATTTCTGGTGGCAATAAACAAATTAGCAGAAACCGATGCGCATGCGTTTCTACAGTTTTTTAACGATAACGCAAGCTCAGATCTGTTAAGTGTACATAATATCCTTGCCAGCGGTTTGGCACAAACCGGAGTAAGTGAACCTCAAATAATTTTGGAGTATTTAATCGGTGATCCGAGGCGGTTGTGTATAGGTGATTATAGTGATTGTCATAGAGATACGAAACGGCTTATAGAGGCTGTTTTTCCTTACCTTGGTCAAGTTGACAGACTGCGGCTTGAAGAATCTGTACTTTCGTTCAACCGATATAAAAGAGTACTTCCGGAATGGGACGTGGAAGATCGCCGTCGCCGAATGATATGGAGCCGCCAGCACAGATTGCGACTTTTACGTGCTTTCTCCGAGGAATTTCTGAGCCCGAAGACTAGGCAAATAAGAGCGGTAGAAGAACGTGCTTTTCCTGGATTATCAGATATTGATGGGAGTGTTTCAGGGGGGTGGATCGGTCCCAGGCTGAAGGCCGATGAAATGGCTAAAGCCTCTGATGGCGAATTAATGAATTTATTCAATCAGTTGTCAGACGAAACTCAGTGGGATAACCCCAAGCGCCGATCATGGGAGGATTTTTCCCGCGGTGGTGGCTCGGTACAGCAGTCGAGAGAGTTTAAGGAACTTGCTAAGAATGCCCCGTATCGAGCCGTTGGCATAATTGCCAGATTTGAGCCTGGTTATCACGAAACCTATGCAGGCGCTTGTTTGGAGGGATTGGCAGACGCCAGTTTTCCGTTAAGTGAGATAATTAATCAGATTGAAGATTTAGAAAAAAGAGGATTTACTTCAGGACATTTTCGCGAGGGAGCAGCTTCAGCTCTTGAAAAACTGGCTGAACATGAAAATGGTCTTCCTGAAGAAATCTTATTATTGCTTGAGAAATGGCTGAAAGAACACTCGGAACCGAATTGGCCCGACATAAATGAGCCCAATGAGGAGAAAGCGAAAGAAATAAAAGGATCAATTGTATTTGAGCCGGGCGGGTTGTTCGCCTTACCGAACGGCCGTGGCACAATATTACGTGCTATGAAAGCTGGATATCTTAAACGCCAACCACCTGATTACAATAATTGGGCACGTATTATCAAGAGCAGGCTGGGTTATGAAGTACATCCTAATGTTTGGGCTTTTACCATGATGCATATGCCCATGTTATTTAATACTAATGCAGAGGATGCAACCCAAATTTTCGACGCCATTATCCGTACCTGTCCCCAGGTTCTTGAAAATAAGATAGCCATATATTCCGTTTCACGCATTATGTCCAGGTGCCAACCAATAGATGTTTTGCAGGAGTGGTTAGAAAAAATCAAGGCATATTCATCCGATTTTAACGACCAAGTCTACGGAGAAATGCTGTTCCTTTATCATTGTCATTACCAAGACTCCTGGTCCTCGGATCGTATTATGAGTATTCTTTCAGATGGGACTGAAGATAACATCCTTCTCGGCTTGGCTTGCGGAGCAAGCCATATCTGGCATGAGTTAAAGAACCGGACTATGGCAAGTGAAATTCTCTGCCGGTTGGCTTCTCATCATGACAAATCCATTCAGCATGCGGTGGCTAATGTTTTCCATCGTAATCAAGACCACTTTAAATTGAACTTTGATATAAAACAGGTTATCCAAGCTGTAAGTGATAATCGTCCAGTACTACTTGACTCAGCGCCCGACCTTGTTGAGTTGCTTCTGGATTATACTGGAGTTGAACCAAAGCTTGTTTCGGAGGTGTGTTGGAAAGTGATTGGAGCTGGCGGCTCGGATATTGGAAATGTCAGCACATCCCTGGCTCTGTTAGCAGAACCTCTAACAAATATTGCCCTTACTCTGCACCGCCATATTGAATATCGTGAGGTCGGTTTGCAAATGTTTGAGGATCTTATTTCATTGAATGTACGTGAGACCCGAGCTGCGTTGGATCTGTTAGATAGAAAACCGATGAAAACAATAACTTCGCAGTATAGGCGCAGACGGCGCCGTAAAATGCGGTCTTAATATACATCTTGGTTGGAAAAATGGGAATTGTAGTGGACAACTTTCGACTGAAAAATCACCAACCTGTGTTCTTTTTATTTTAAAAATGTGTTCTTCTTGATATCTGAGCAGATGGACTGGTTTAGTAGATTAATTGGATAAGGGGGGATTCTCTAAATGGTTTGACAGGCGGGCCTGATCTGACTAGAGGTTTGAACTATTTAGCTTCAAAAAACTAAAAGCAATTATGTGTATGATGAAATGTTCAATGGGATTAAAATTGATCAACATGTAGAGTAAATATTGCGGATATGAGGTGAAACTATGTCAGCTAAATCTAAATCTAACAGAGGCCCCGCACCTAAGGAGCCAATACTGAGAATTCTATGTGGAAAATCTGCAGGCATTTGTGAGTTTAGAGGATGTAATGAAAGACTATTTTACGATAATGTAACAACAGCAAAGTTTAATGCTGCATATGTAGCACATATTATAGCATCCGATCCAGGTGGACCAAGAGGCCATAAGGAATTATCCCAAAAATTATCCGACAAATTAGAGAACCTGATGTTAATGTGTGATAAGCACCATACCTTAATTGATGATCCATCAACAGGGGGAAAGAACTTTCCTGCAGAGCTTCTTCAAGATATGAAAAGAGAACATGAAGAGAATATTGAGCAAGTATGCAATTATTTAAATAAACAGAGAACAGAAGTAGTAAACTTCAGTTCTTCGATTAAGGGTAACCAAGTAAATATCATTTATGATGACACGGTGAAAGCAGTTTTGCCACAAAAGCAACCAACAAGTCAATATGGGACGATTATTAAAATTAATTCGGTTTTTCCGATCACCGAAAAAAATCATTGGTCTGACTTAGAAAACAAATTAATTTTTGAATTTAATTCTAAAGTAAAACCTGCGTTTGACCGCTTCAATGATATGCATTTTTCAATATTTCCGCTTGCCCCGATGCCGCTGATTATAAAATTGGGCGAATTATTTGGTGATAAAACGAATGTGGATATATACCAGAAAACAAGAACACCGGATACTTGGGCTTGGCAAAGTGGAGAACAAACTAATCAGTTTTCAATCTCTAAATCTATTGTAAATAATGGAAAAGATGTAGCCCTTCTTCTGTCTTTAACAGATATCATTGAAGAATGTCGCGTTACAAATATTATTGCCCCTAATGCCATCTATAAAATAATAGCTGAACATAATGGCGTTGATTGTATTAGAAGCGAAAAAGATCTAAGTGCATTTTGGCATACATACCAAAACGCTTGCAATGAAATACTTAATACTTTTGGTGGTGATAGTAGAATTCATCTTTTTTCTGCTATGCCCGTTTCGGCTGCGTTTGAGGTTGGCAGAAGACGGATGCCTGGGTTATATCCCATAACTATCATCTATGATGATAACAGTGGCTTCATTCCTACAATAACTATTGGAGGTTAATATGTATTCGAAGGAAGATATAAACGCCTTATATGAAAAAATTGCCCATTCAATTGACATTAGTGAGAAGCTATTTGATCAGGCTGAGGAATACTATAAAAAATTAGGTGCTTGGATGGATGAAGAAACACCTAATTATAGACTAACCGTATATGCACAGGGCTCTTTTGCCTTAGGAACAGTTATTAAACCTATAACTGAAGCGGATGATTATGATTTAGACTTAGTTTGCGAGTTCGCAGATCATTATGGGCTTGATGCAAGATCACTTAAAGTTGGGGTCATTAAGCCACTACTAGATAACTTTGATGAAGTAACAAAAATAGAAGAAAAAAGACGTTGCTGGCAAGTCATATATAAAAATGCCTCGAATTTCCACATGGATATAATCCCCTCTGTCGATGAAAAAACTTTTATCAGTATAACAGACAAGAATGTTGAATACTCATCTTATGAATTTATCGGGAGTAATCCTAAAGGTTATATTAATTGGTTTAATGGCCGTAAAGCCATTAGATATAAAGCAATTAGAGAAGCGGCGAAGAGTGAGCAAATACAAAAATTTATGGCGGAAGTAGAGCCTTTAAAAGAATATAAGCTAAAAACACCATTGCAAAAGGCAATTCAGATTTTGAAAAGACACCGTGATATTATGTTTAAAGATGATACAGAACACCTTGCTCCGATATCTATTATAATAACGACGATTGCTGCTCAATTATACAACAATGAAGACAATATATACGATTCCCTTAAAAATATTTTAGCTAATGCAAAAGACTATATTGATCGATGCAAAAGAAACGATGAGTTTTATGTTGAAAATCCAAGTTATACCGGTGATGAAAATGAGAACTTTGCAGACAAATGGAATGAATATCCCGAAAGAGCAGAAGCCTTTATTGATTGGCTAGAACAAGCGAAAACAAACTTAATTTCGTCCATTGAAATGTTCGATGATAAAGCAGAAATAGGCAGTGTTCTTGGGGTTTCATTGGGTGAGAACGTAGTACAAAGAGTGTTTTCCGAAATTGATGCAAAAACGGCAAAATCTATTTTGGAGGAAACACAAGAAAAAGAACTAGCTTTTGTACCTCGCAAAACTCAGAGCTTACTGTCTGTACCACACAGAGAGAAAACGCCTTGGACACTTCCAAAAGGGTATAGAGTTTTAATAAAGGCTACGGTAACAGATGGGTACGGAAGAAAGTATCCCTATAAGAATGATGGAGAGCCATTGGATAAAGCTGTATCAATTGACTTCACGGCAATTTTTACTGTAAGCATGCCTAATAAAGTAAAATGGCAAGTAGTTAATACTGGTGAAGATGCAAGAGGAAAAGCATGCCTTAGAGGAGGATTTGAAGACTCTAATGTTGGAAGAAATACTAGAAGTGAAGGTACAGAGTACACAGGAAGCCACTATGTTCAATGCTTTATAATCAAAAAAGGCCAATGCGTTGGAAAAAGCAATATTTTTGTAGTGAATATAAAGTAACAAATAAAATCAGGTGAATTAAGTCTGCGTATGGCGTATGTAACTATAATTTATGAAAATATTGGCACTTCTTCCGCGAACTGAAATATAAGGAGAGATAGTTATGGTAACAAAGAACGAACAACTTTTAAAAGTAATGAAGGGTTTTGCTAAAGATAATATACTATTCGATGAATGGGTACTGAGTCGAAATATTGTTAAACACCTCCAAGAAGGACCGAGTTGGAGACAAGTAACTAAAAAAGGTTTAAAGGGTTATATGAATTCTGGTAAACATGATTGGGGTTATCCATTATATGACCACTGCGATTTATGGAAGGATTCAAATGGCAAGAAAGTTATAACAAGCCATGCATATGCTTATTTCCCAGGCGATCTCCCAAATGAACATTATTATGGGTATGGTACCAAAGAAGAATTAGAATTAAGAACCAAAGAGAGTTTTGACAAGTTAATAAGTTGGTGTGATTTGAGAAATTTGAACGTAAAGTTTTATTCATCTAATGAGAGTTGGTATAAACCTGGCAGTACTATCTTAATAGAAGTTCGAGAAAACGAAGGTGCTAAATATATTAGGAATGAAGCTATACTCTAAATTTATGAGCTTGATGGCCTGAAAAACCAAAGAGAAAAATATACCTTGGGAGGATACCATG
This sequence comes from Desulfosporosinus sp. BRH_c37, assembly GCA_001516045.1. GTDB lineage: Bacteria > Bacillota > Desulfitobacteriia > Desulfitobacteriales > Desulfitobacteriaceae > Desulfosporosinus. The sequence goes on along the minus strand of LOEW01000072.1, from coordinate 7,384 downwards.
GAAAATTGCTTGTATATGAAGCAAAGGATTTGTTCGATTGAGGTTCTTAATGAATTTGATATCAAGCTCCATACCATGATCAATGAATGGCGTAAAGCCGGAGATAACAATGAGCTTATATGCGAAGATTGTGGTCAACAGGTTATCCTCCGGGCTGGAGATGTTAGAATTCCGCATTTCGCTCATAAACCTGGAACTAAAGTTCTTTGCTCTTATGATGAACGTGATTCGGAAGATCATAGGAGAGCAAAGAAGATATTCTATCAGTACTTTAGAAGGTATTACCCTGTGGTTCTTCTAGATCTCAATCATAAGCTACCGAATGGACAGCGTTGCGATCTCTTTGTTACTTTTCCTAGTAATGTGAATCTTATCATCGAATATATCGGTCAAGGAATTAACTCTAAAGAATTTCGTCTCAAAAAATCTTATTATACGTCACTGGGTTATACAGTAATATGGTTTTTGGGTGCAAAGGCTTTAGTAGAAAAGTCTTCTAAAGGTTTTATAACCGAAATCATGCTAAATGAAGAAACCCGTATTGCCCATATCTTAGATGTACAGAATGAAACAATCTTATTTATGAGGCTTATGGAATACAGCGAGGCTAAGGCCGGGGTAATAAAGTATCAAGAACCCTATCAAGAAAAATATCCCCTTTCTAGTATTAAAATCGAACCGAGTGGTAAAATATTGTCACCGTTTGACGCTGAGTATGAAAAAGCTTATACAGTATTCATAGAAAAATGTTCTGAAGCCGAGGCTAAACAAGAAGAGAAGCGACGGTTACATGAGGAACGGCTTAAGGCAGGATGGAAGGCCATTGATTATCATTCATTAGAAAAACAAAAAAGAGATAGAGAAAATTATGAACGGAGACAACAAAAGAGACAATCTTTCCCAACTGAAAAAGTAGCTACTTCCATTTCACCTCTTAAGAAAAAGCGAGACGAATGGTTAAATAGAATAAATGTCGCAGACCTAAATGAATGCGAACGAATATTGGATCAATGTAGGACCGGTCTACTAAATGTACAGAACCGAAAAAAAAGAGTTCCTCATCATGAAGATTATTATTCTATTTGGCTTAAGAAATGTATGAATATGTTCGAATTAGCTAAAAAAGATGGAGAGAGGGCTAATTTTGCTGAACTCAAACGACGGCTCTACGATCCATTGGCCGATCTACTATGAATAAGAAATTGCTGAGTAAATGACCATTGCAAAAACCCATTTTTTGCAATCAGAAGGCTTCAACATTAGCAATGGCAACTTCAAAATGCTTCTGAGAAAGACATTTTAGCTAAAGAATTAAGTGAATTATTAATCTATAAAAAGGCAAAGATTAAGTTACTTAGCTTTGTTGTAACTGGTAAAACAGTAAAAAGAGGTGTCATATTGCCAAGAATAGCGTTAATATCCTGTACAAGCCTAAAAGAAGACTATGATTGCCCTGCTGTTGAGCTTTATTCCAAGAGTCCGACGTTTCGACTTGCCTATGCATATGCGGAAATTGTTGCAGACGATATTTACATACTTTCCGCAAAATATGGACTTGTATCGAAAGATCAGGTCTTAGCGCCCTACAATGATACGCTCTTAGATAAATCTGAGGATGAAAAGAAAGAATGGAGCAAGAACGTTTTAGCACAGCTAAAAGACATAGCATCTCTTGAAAAGGATGAGTTTGTTATTATGGCGGGTAACAATTATTGCAAGTATTTACTACCAAGAATCACAAACGTTTGCCTGCCTTTAGAAGGCAAACGACAAGGGGAAAGGCAACCTGCACTTCGACGTTTAATAGACCTTGAGCGTGAAATGAATCTGTGCAAAGCCGTACATCTGTTATTTAATATGATGCCCAGAATGGATTATCAAATGATTGCTAAGATTCCCTTTGAAGATGGAATCTACATAATGTTCGAGAAAGGTCAAAAACAGGGGGAACTCGATAGAATTGTAAGAGTGGGGACTCACACATCGGAGGGTCGCTTAAAAGCACGATTAAAAGACCATTTTATCAGTCAAAATAAAGACGGAAGCATTTTTCGGAAAAATGTTGGCAAAGCTCTGCTTAATAAAAATAAAGATCCATATCTCGATCGTTGGACCTTGGACATGTCCAACAAAAAGAACATAGCTACAATTGACAAAGAAAAAGAGGCAGAAATTGAAAACGCTGTTAGTGATTACTTGCACAATAATATATCCTTTGTATGCTTTCCCATTAATAATAAAGAAGCTAGACTACGAATTGAAGAAGCACTGATTTCACTCCTGAATTGTTCAGATATTTTTTATCCGGATAATAACTGGCTCGGCAAATGTAGCCCGGTTGATAGAATTAGCCGGAGTGGTCTGTGGTTAACCCAGGGACTCGATGCGGAGCCGCTGTCAGTTGAGGAGTTTGGATTTATTAAGGATAGAGTTAGATTTGGGCAGATGCCGCAATCGAAGCATTTAACGACGAATAAGCAAAAAGCTACTTTAGTTTTGCCCAAAATGGTGAAGCACTCAACGACGAATCTGTCAGTGTCAGAAGTAAGGAACTATATAGCCAATCTTTTGCAGCAAAAAAAGGCAGCAGGGGAAAGCACTTATATTTTACGAGCGGGCGATTTACAAAAGGAATTGGGGCTAGTAAATGCGACTCCAACGGTTTGCGATGCCATGACTAAGAAACTTAACTATGACTATGATATTATTTTTGCGCCACCTAAAGGCAAATCGACAAGACTGACAGTAAAGTACTATTTATGATGTAGATCATAGGGCTGCCCAGAAATGAACTACTATGGATGGGATACCGAATATTTAGATTTTCAACAATCCACTAAAAGCATGTTGTCAAGGGAAAGAGGTGGTGTAATGTCAGTACTAGATTTCAAAGCAGCTCAGAAATGGGCAAAGCTACCCCGAAATATACAGGAACTTATAGTAAACAATGTATTCTGTTCAGCTTGTGGAGTGACGACTATTATCAAGTACTCTTTGCATGATGACGGGATATATGGCTTCCTACTTAAGGGTAAATGTAAGAAATGTGGTTTGAACGTAGCGAGGCTTGTTGAGGATGAATAAGAGCAGAAAGCTCAAGCTTGATAAGAATTACAAACCAATTCCTACGAATGTAGGCGATGATATATCCTAATGGAATATTTAACTTCAATATTTCCAAGATATTAGAACATATCACGGCAGGGAAACTTGAAGCTGAAATAGAGTTGATCAAGGTTAGTGAGTGGTTCAAGAGACATAGTCGTGATTCTGTAAACGAGGATCATCTGCCAACGGTGGATATAACTAAGCCAGTATTGCAGGCAGAAATCCGACCAGGTGTGTTTGAAATAATCGATGGGAACCATCGAATCGAAAAAGCTTGCCGTAATGACGTGGAGTTCGTCAATTCATATAAGCTTAAAGGAGAGCAGCTTGTAGCTTACTTTGCTGATGTGCGAGGCTATAAAGCCTATGTAGAGTATTGGAATTCAAAGCTGTGAGCCTGATTGTAACAACGATTTGTTTTCGCCTTTTGGTATAGTGGTGATGAGGGAGGGGTTGATTTATGCGACCCAGATATTTGACCAAATCTCGATATAAGTTGGGATTGGAATGTCCAACAAAACTTTATTATACGGGGAAATCCGAATACGCTAATCAAAACCTAGAGGATACATTTCTGCTTACCTTGGCGGATGGAGGATTTCAAGTCGGCGAACTGGCCAAGTGCTATTTTCCTGGCGGTTATGATATTAAGACCCTAGATTATGATGAGGCGCTACGTCAGACCAATGATTTGCTGAAGAAGGATCAGGTTATCATCTATGAAGCCGCTATTCGCTTCGAAGCGCTATTCATCCGAGTCGATATTCTAATCAAGAATAAGAACCACATCGAGTTAGTAGAGGTTAAAGCGAAATCGGTTGACACGGATTCGGAAGAAGCTTTTCTGAATAAAAGTAGGTCAATTACCTCATCGTGGAGACCCTATCTAGAAGATGTTGCTTTTCAGAAACATGTCATCCGATGTGCCTTTCCAGAGTGCACCGTTTCTGCATATCTGATGATGGCCAATAAAAATGCCCTATGTCCTAAGGACGAACTTAATCAGAAATTCAAAATCACCAAAGATAAAAACGGGAGAAAAGGCGTCTCGGTATCTCAAACTCTATCAGAGGAAGATCTCGCCGAACAGATTCTGGTCAAGGTCAAGGTCGATGCCAGTTGTGACTTAATCTATTCAGAAGAGATCAGTGTTGGTCCAAACACAATGAGTTTCGCTGAACATGTGAACTTATTGGCTAACTACTATGTCAGAGACGAAAAAATAGTTTCAGAGCCTTCTACGGGTTGCGCTAATTGCGAATTCAGAGCGACTGACCAAGAGCGGGAGGTTGGCCTGAAAAGCGGCTTCCATGAGTGCTGGAAGGAGAGGCTGAACTGGACAGACGAGGATTTCAAGGATTCAACCATGTTCGAAATCTGGAATTTCAGAAAAAAAGGTCAATGTCTAGATGAAGGACGTATCAAACTATCGGACATTTGCAAAGAAGATATCTCACCAAAAGAGGATGAAAATCTGGGTATTTCGTCTAGCACTAGGCAATGGTTGCAAGTGACAAAAGCTCAAAGCCATGATGCGACTCATTGGATTGATTCGGAAAATCTTTACCGTGAGATGAGTGCGTGGGTTTATCCGCTACATTTCATAGATTTTGAAACCTCCATGGTTGCGATTCCCTTCAATAAAGGCAGACGTCCTTATGAAGGAATTGCCTTTCAGTTTTCCCACCATGTCGTACAAAAAGACGGGCAGATTGAACATTGTGGCCAATATCTTAACACGGCACCAGGAGTATTCCCCAACTATGACTTTCTCAGAAATCTGAAAAAAGAATTAGACCGGGATCAAGGGAGCATTTTCCGGTATGCTGCGCACGAAAACACTTACTTAAATATGATTTATCGGCAATTGAGGGAAGACCAAGTGGATATTCCTGATAGGGAGGAACTCTGTAACTTCATTCGCACCATTACAACTCCAGTAAAAAAGAGTAAAGAGTGGGTGGCAGGGCCCCGCAATATGATCGATATGTGTGAACTTGTCAAGCGGTATTATTATGATCCAGCCACGAAGGGGTCGAATTCTATTAAGCAGGTTTTGCCAGCGATTCTAAATAGTTCACGATTCCTACAAGAAAAATACGCCAACCCTATTTATGGTGCCGATGGCGGTATCCCTAGTTTGAATTATCGAAACTGGAAATGGATTGAGCAGGTCGAAGGTAAGGTACTTGATCCCTATAAATTATTGCCTAATATGTTTCAGGATATTTCTGAAAAAGACTTCGCAGTGTTGAGCGATAGTGATGAGTTGCGTGATGGAGGGGCTGCGTTAACAGCGTATGCTCGAATGCAATTCGAAGAGATGTCGGAATATGAACGTACGGAAATAGAGAAGGCATTGTTGAAGTATTGTGAGTTGGATACTTTAGCCATGGTTATGATTTACGAGGGCTGGAAGGATTTAGTTTACCCGAAATGAAGGTCAATAGGGATTTCGGTCTATAGCAAACTCTGGAAAAAATCTATCCGCCCTTGAAGATGGTTAAAAAGTAGCATAGGTTGCCAGAGTAAAAAGTTATGATGTTGAAGAATTAGGGGGGGCGTTCAATGGAGAAGAACCAGGGATGTACAGAGTCTCGCCAGGTGACGACGGGCTAAGGATTGAACCACTAAATATAACAATTCATGATAATAAATCGACGAAACAAAAGCACTAATATATCCATGATACCCTCTTTCTGCAAGCGGATTTTGAGGAGTGGGAAAGTGAGTAGGAGTAACGAGCGATGTTTGAATATTATAGAGTTGGGTAAATACTTTCGTATTAGCTATGACAAGGCGATGGATATCGCGAATATTCCAAGCTTCCCTAGGGCGATATTTATGAACGAAAAACCTTTTCCCAAAGCTCAGATAATAGCGTGGGCAGCGCAACGCCTGGACCCACAGCTTTTAGAAAGTAATGAAACGATAAATCCAACGAGTGTAATAAAAGGTAAAAGAGCATAACAAGGCGCTTCAAAGGAGAATTATATTGACGAGAGAGACGCAAACATTAGAACCTCAAAATCTAACGATGAACGACATTATTATTAAGAAAATAGAAGCTAGAAAACGTGGTTATCTCAACGAGCCAGAGCTAATCTTGCAGGGGTTCAGAGACGAAACAAATGAGATTGAGGGCTATCATGGGCGTGAGTTGCTGGAATTGCTCCAAAATGCGGTCGACGAATTGGGGGCTGCTACGAACCGTCATGTTTGCATTGAATTGTCGGGTAACATACTCAGATTCTCAAATAATGGTAGTGTTTTTTCGCAAGATGGCATTACCTCGTTAATGTATTCACATCTTAGTCCGAAACATAATGATCAAACCTATATAGGCAACAAAGGAACAGGATTTCGCTCAGTGTTGAATTGGGCAAATGGCGTACGAATTTACAGCGGAGATCTTTCTATAGAATTTAATCCTGTTTTTGCTGAAGAACTACTGAATGAACTGCTCAAGGATGAAAATATTAAAAACTATCAAATAAGACATCCCGATTTAAAAGTGGCCACTCTTGTTGCGCCCCAAATAATCCCTCAGCTTTTTCAAAAAGCCTATGATACGGTCATAGAATTAGATGTCAAAGAGGCAATGCTAGACGACGTCCAAGCGCAGATTAATAAAATTGACGCAAGAACGCTTCTGTTTTTAGACGAACTTGAGAGGCTGACCATAATCCAAAACGAAGAAAAGATTGTATTCGATAAGACCACAACGGTTAAAACAGAAGAACAGAGACTTGTTAGTATCACAACTTACGTTAATGATGATATCACCGATTTCGACGAATGGTGTCGCTTCTCACCTAAAATGACGGCGTGCATCTCGCTGCCAATGGCGGAAGAAATGTACTGACAATACGCCAATACTAGGAGAATTCTACCGTCAATACTTGCTTCTATAAATGCCAGTCAATGTGGATAAGAAAAACCCCCAATACGCACATGCCAATTCATGTGTATATTGGGGATAATGTGGATAAACCTACATAGCGGTACCACGTTGCCGTTCAGTATCTGCTAGAATTCGCCCGATTTGAGCATCCTCCACGACCTCACTTCCGTTCCGTTTGGCTTCATAAAGGGCATGAGTACAGATCGTGTTAATAAGTCGTGGGATTCCCTTTGTCTCCGAGTGGATTAAACCGAGAGCACTATCCGCAAAGACAGGGGTGGTAAGCCCAGCTTGCTTCATTTGGTGGCGAATATAAGTTCCCGATTCCTGAGCAGTAAGACCACTTAGATGGTATTGAAGATGAATGCGCTG
>LOEW01000071.1 GCA_001516045.1 Desulfosporosinus sp. BRH_c37 | reverse complement strand
TCCCACTTGTAGAAGTGGGAGTCTTACGATTGGATAAAATTATTCTTTTCATAACATGTTGAAGTATGTAATAACGTGGATTATAATAATATGTTAAGGACTATGTTGCTAACTATAGTCAACTGTGCGATAGTTGTTTTTCTCCTTGATAATTTTACGTCTGATAACTGCAGCCAAAGGGGCTCTTTTTGTAGAAGTATCAAAGACTATTTTGGACAAACTAGTTTTGACAGTCAAAAAGAAAAAGGAGGTCTACTCGTGAGCGCTATGAAAGAAGCCAAAAACGCAGAAATTCAAATGCATTTGACTGAATTTGAAATGCCACCTATGCAGGATATTGTAATTGTGGGCCGTAAAGCACCTATAGGTCCAGAGGCATTAAAAAGGATGGTTGATGTCCTCAGTCCGGACCAATACAAGATCATTAAGGTTGACCACCCCGTCATTGAGGCCATCGTAGTACGCGAAGCTCTTATGAACATGGTCCCCGAAGAGAAATTGAGTAAGTTTATTTTGGAAGAGGGGGAAAAGATTGTTGATGCAAGCTCGATCATCAAAGCACATGTCAAAATAACTGTGCACGTCAGCAAATCTATCGATTTATGATAAGCATTACACGTGTTGCAGATATCTATTCAAAAGAATTTCCAGCAGTTGATGTTTTGGATGGAGTGTCCAAGACTATGTCATTCTTATTGGAAACGGACAATAGCTGTTGTCCGGTCATGGATGAGGGCAATCTGGTTGGAGTAATAACATACAAGGATCTCTTGAGAACACATCCCAATAGAATCATTGCCGACGTTATGCGTGGGGAACCAGTAACCGTTCCTGCAGAAATGTCTTTTTGGCAAGCCAAAGAACTTTTTGAAGATACCGGATTGGATGTCTTCTTAGTAGAGGAAGAAGGACGGTTATCCGGCATTCTGTCCCGAAACCTGCTCGAAATTCAACTGGGGTCTCATGTTGATTTGTTGACAGGGCTTTTTAAGAGTGATTACATATATTATCACGGTGTTCGACTCCTAGAAAATAAGCAAGAGATTAGCATTGTTTTTTTTGACATTAACAATTTTGGTGTAATTGATAAAACTTATGGCCATACAATAGGCGATATTATTTTAATCGAAGTGAGCAAACTGTTAAGAGAAAATATTCCTACGGAGGCCTTTTTATGCCGTTACGGAGGAGACGAATTTGCAGTTATATTACCAGCACACATGGACGAAGGCGCAGCCTTAGCTTATCGTTTGACGGATATTGTAGGTCAACACAGTTTTCCCCACGGAATAGATATCAGTATTTCGGCAGGAGTAATTGGGGGGCGGCGGCATGAAGAACGTGATGATGATCCATGGAATACAATTGAGCAACTAATAAATATGGCGAGTCTAAGGTCAACAGAAGCTAAAAAGAGTAACGCAACACTAATAATGGCTGAAATTCAGGGCGCAAATGAAATTGCCTAGCACCTCACAAGAGGCTTTGGCTGGTGATAGCGGGTTGAGTTCGCTGAAAAGGGCTAAGCGAGAAGCAAGCTTCAAAGAAACATTAGTAAAGGAGAATAAAGTGAACCGTTTAGGGATTATGGGTGGAACCTTTGACCCGATTCATTATGGTCATTTAGTTGCTGCAGAAATGGCCCGTAGTAAGTTTAAGCTAGGTAAAGTGCTATTTATACCATCTGGGACGCCGCCGCATAAAGATAGAAGTGACATCTCACCCGCTGGAATGCGTTTCGAGATGATTGTACGCGCTATTCAAGATAATCACGACTTTGATATTTCTGCCCTCGAACTGGGGAGAAAAGGGCCATCCTATACAGTAGATACGTTGCGCGTTTTGCGCCGCACTTGGCCGAAACATGAACTTTATTTCATCACGGGAACAGATGCTCTTCGCGAGATTTTCTCCTGGCGTGAAGCGGAAGAAATTTTAATGATGACCGAATTTATTGGAGCGGCACGACCGGGGTTTGATGCTAGTGATTTTCTTCTTGAGGTCCAAAGAGAGCACCCAGAAACTCAGCGGAGGATTCATTATTTGGAAGTACCTGCTTTAGCAATTTCTTCAACAGATATTCGAGCGAGGGTTAAGAGTGGGCAACCTATTCGTTACCTTTTGCCTGAGCCAGTTCGTCTTTTTATTCAACAACACAGGCTTTACACTGCTGAAGACAATATCATTTAAGTCAAAGTCCCAAATAATTATCATGGACCATAGTTCGTATACAATACCTGGATTTGATCATACTAAAAACGATCTATGAATCAATACAAAGAGGTGACTATTAATATGTCAACAACACTTTATGTCGGTAATCTCCCATGGAATACTAATGCAGAAGAACTCAGTGAATTTTTTGCTCCATATGGACAGGTTGAAAGTAGCCGAATTATTACCGATCGTGAAACTGGCCGCTCTCGGGGGTTTGGTTTTATCGAGGTCGGAGAAGGTGATGCAGCTCGTATGGCTGAAGAGCTAAACGGCATGGATTTTGGTGGACGACCATTAACTGTCAATGAAGCCAAACCAAAACAAATGTAATATTATGCAGATTGTAAGGGAGACCCTCTGGCATGCTTTGTGGGGTCTCTCTTGACTTTTAGCAATCGGGAGGAAGTTTCTTAGCACGGTCGCACATCCTACGCCGGTAAGCATTCCTTTCGGGATCACGGCTTCGGCGATACTCTCCACTGGAGACTATCGTGATTCATTGATTCTCTTGTCGCTAAGGCTAAAACGCAAACCTCTGGGCTTCTCTGAATGTAAACCAATGCGTTTCTTCACGCCTTATCGCCTGCGCTCATTGACGCAATTCCACTCTCCGTGCTCCCTAAGCTAAGAAACTTCCTCTAGCCTGGGTCCTCACGGGGTTTGGAACGAACGGGAACTCCGTGGTGCTGTTTGCGTTCATTGACGTAAATACGCTAGATTGCTCTCTTAGCTATTAGGCCTCGTCTGGCTTGGGTTTAGGAGATTAGCTGAGACCCTAGAAAACTTATACACATTATTTTTGTTTCGTGCTCTTTAGACGATATTAAAGGGATAGTGAGTTTTGTACATAAAGATCTTATGTGACAGATTTCTGATTATATTGGGAATACTACTACTAAAATATCAGTTATGTTTTGCAATCGAAGTGTGTTATGAATATAATTATAGAATCAAGTGATTAGAGATAAAAGGGGAGCTAGAGAATAGTGGAATTACGGGTTGAAGAGGTGTTGAATTTAGCGGCTCGTTTCCTTTCGGAGGAACGTTTTAAACATACCTTAGGTGTCGCGGAGTGTGCTGAAAAGATGGCAAAACACCATGGATTGGATCCGCTCAAAGCTCGCTGTGCAGGGCTAGCACACGATTTGGCAAAAGAGATTCCTATCAAGGATCAGGTGAGTTTAGCGCGTCACTGGAATTTGCTGCACTATCCTGAAGATGAACAACACCCAGCTGTGTTACATGGGCCTCTGGCAGCTTATTGGCTGGAACATTATTATAAGGTAGACGATACAGAAGTCCTAGCGGCTATTGCGAACCATACGTTAGGGAGGCCGGGAATGTCTCCTTTGGAGATGCTCATCTACAGTGCTGATTTGACTGAACCTAGCCGTGATTTTCCAAAAGTGGACATTTTACGCCAATCCTTGTATGATGATTTAGAAAAGGGTACGTTAGACTGTGTTGAGCGCACTTTATTATACTTGAAACAAAGAAACAATCCGATTCATCCTGTAACCCAATTGACTTATGAAGATTTGCAAAGGAGGCAAAATGTTGGAACTGGATCAAAAAATGCTTAAACAAGTCGTTAGTATTATTGAAGACAAAAAAGGCATGGATATTTCCTTACTCAATTTAAAGGGTATATCAATGGTCACGGATTATTGTTTGATTGTATCGGGAAATACAACTACTCAGGTTAAAGCCATAACTAACCATTTGGAAGAAAAGTTGCCAGAGATGGGAGTTCCGGTTTTTCATCTTGAAGGGATGCCGGATGCTAAATGGGTCTTAATGGATTGTGGTGGCGATTTAGTCGTTCATGTGATGACTCCTGATCAACGTGAATTTTATCAGCTTGAACGTCTCTGGAAAGATGCTGGAGTTGTCACTTTTGATACTAACTTAGTATAAATTTATACAGAACTAATAATCTAATCTAATCTAAAATGTAAATGCCATGATAGGGAGCAGTACTAAAGTACCCTCATTAAGAGAGACGGCGTTAGGCATATGAAAGAAAATAACAAGTCAAAAGATGCCATGGATATTTTGCGTCAGACACTCCAGAGGTCGGATGACAGAGGCCAGAGGTCAGAAAAGGAATACAACAATCTGACACATCCGGCGTCTGACCTCTGATTTCTGACTGACTGGTTATTTTCTAGAATGGCCTATGGTGCAAGCCGTTGTAGGGAACTTCGGGAACTCGCCCTAGAGCTGTGTTCAGGTTACAATGAACACCGGCGCGAGCCGTTATAATCGTTTGAGCACTTTTGAAATTGGGTGGTACCACGGGAGCATGTCTCTCGTCCCTTTAGGGACGGGGGACTTTTTGCACTTTTTCATTTTTTTAAGGGGGCAAGGCTTTATGCAAGAGAAGTATTCGTTTTCTAAAATTGAACCGAAGTGGCAAGAACACTGGCTGGAGAACAAAGCCTATAAGACGGAGGAGATTTCCTCAAAGCCGAAGTATTATGCCTTGGCTATGTTTCCTTATCCTTCGGGAGACCTGCACATGGGGCATGTGCGTAACTACTCCATAGCGGACGTTATAGCCCGCTATAAGCGGATGCAAGGGTTTAACGTCCTGCACCCCATCGGTTGGGATTCTTTTGGCTTACCAGCGGAAAATGCTGCGATTAAGCATCAAACCCCTCCGGCGGACTGGACGTGGAAAAACATCGCCAATATGCGGCGCCAGCTTAAAGGGATGGGGATTTCCTATGATTGGGACAGGGAGATGGCCACCTGCCACCCTGGCTACTATAAATGGACGCAGTGGATTTTTCTTGAGTTATACAAACATGGCTTGGTGTATAAGAAAAAGGCTGCTGTGAACTGGTGTCCGTCCTGTAGCACGGTACTTGCCAATGAGCAAGTTGTGGATGGAGGGTGTGAACGCTGTGATACCATAGTAACTAAAAAAAATCTGGAACAGTGGTTTTTCAAAATCACAGATTATGCGGACGTTTTGCTTCAAGATTTAGATAAGTTGCCGGGATGGCCTGAAAAGGTGAAGACCATGCAACGCAATTGGATCGGTCGTTCTGAAGGGGTGGAAGTCAAATTCCCCTTGGTTGGGCGCTCGGAGAATATCTCTGTGTATACTACCCGGGTCGACACCCTTTTTGGGGTGAGCTATGTGGTCTTAGCTCCAGAACATCCCCTGGTTATCGAACTGGTCGGTGGGACGGAGTATGAAAATAATGTGTTGGCTTTTATTAAAAAAATGCAAGGACTTAATGAAATTGCCCGGACGTCAACCGAGGCGGAAAAGGAAGGGCTGTTCATCGGGTCGTATTGTCTTAATCCGCTGAGTGGAGAAAAAGTGCCGATTTGGATTGCCAACTACGTACTGCTGGAATACGGAACAGGCGCGGTCATGGGTGTCCCAGCTCATGATGAAAGGGACTTTGAATTTGCAACGAAGTATAGCCTAGAGATTTGGTCCGTTATTGTTCCTGCAGGGAGTGCATCGGACGCGAAAGATCAACCGCTCGTGAGCGCTTACACCGGGGAAGGGGTTATGGTTAATTCTGAGTCCTTCGATGGTCTGGATACTGAAGAAGGCTGGGAACGGGTTGCAGATGAAGTAGAACGCCGTGGTATGGGTCAACGGAAAGTCAACTTTCGTTTGCGTGATTGGCTCATTTCTCGTCAACGTTATTGGGGTACGCCTATTCCGATGGTTTATTGTGAAGCTTGTGGAACAATACCAGTACCGCTTGAACAACTGCCCGTTTTACTCCCACCGGATGTCGTCTTTAAAGCTGGGGAAAATCCTTTAGCGTTATCATCATCGTTTACGGAAACAACGTGCCCTCAGTGCGGGGGAATTGCTCGGCGTGAGACGGATACAATGGATACCTTTGCTTGTTCTTCGTGGTATTTTCTGCGTTATACTGACCCTCGCAATACGGAAGCCCCTTTCGCCAAAGCTACAGTGAATCAGTGGATGAACGTGGATCAGTACGTTGGTGGGGTGGAACATGCCATTCTACACCTGCTATATGCACGCTTTTTTACCAAGGCTTTGCGGGATTTAGGCTATGTGCAAGCGGATGAACCATTCCAAAACTTGCTTACCCAGGGCATGGTTTGCATGGATGGATCTAAAATGTCCAAATCCAAAGGGAATATAGTAAGTCCAGAGGTGATTATTGGGAATTATGGGGCAGATACAGCACGGTTATTTATTCTGTTTGCTGCCCCACCAGAGAGAGACTTAGAGTGGAGTGATCAAGGGGTTGAAGGGTGTTATCGTTTTCTAAACCGTATTTGGCGTCTGGTCGCTCAATATGAGCCTGTTATCAAAGAAAACCTAAGTCAACTTTCCCCGTCTACTGAACGAACGGATCAGTGGGGGAACCTGGATGCAATCAGTAAAGAAATGCGTCGTCAAACGCATTTGGCTATTCAGAGGGTAACGATAGATGTCGGAAAACGCTATAATTTTAACACGGCGATCAGTACTATCATGGAATGGGTTAACGCTTTGTATATTTATAAGGAACAGCCTACTGCGGATGCTGCGGTCGGCAGGGAGGCGGTTGAAGCGATTCTGTTACTCCTAGCCCCCTTTGCTCCACATATCACGGAAGAGCTTTGGAGGGAAATTGGGCATACGGAGAGCATTCACAATCAGTCCTGGCCCGAAGTGGATGAGGCTGCTCTAGTACAAGATGAAGTGACTGTTGTTCTGCAAGTTAACGGTAAAGTCAGAGACAGGATTATTGTGTCCGCTGACATTTCAAAGGCAGAGTTGGAAAAAATGGTGCTTTCTCAGCCCAAGGTGTTGGAATTTACCGATGGGAAGGCTATCGTTAAGGTCATTACCGTTCCGGGTAAGTTGGTTAATATCGTGGTTAAGTAGGGGACTTGTGTGACACAGCGCTCGGTGCTTACGACGCAGAGCAAACTAACC
>LOEW01000070.1 GCA_001516045.1 Desulfosporosinus sp. BRH_c37 | reverse complement strand
TAAAGTTGAACATCGAGTCTTCGGTGACGTAAGTCTCCAGTGGAGACTTACGCCGAAGGCGCTGAGCTAATGATGAATACTTTCGCGCCGTAGGATGGAGTCTACCTCCTTCGCCGCCAAGTGTTTCTATTGGGAAAGGCGGCTCGGCGATACTAATCCTCAGCGCTTAGTATTCGTTGATAGCCGTGCGCTATCGGCGATACTGTCCACCGGACACTATCGTCACTGGAGACTATCGTCACCGAAGCGGAGTACGGGGGACCACTCCCACTTGTAGAAGTGGGAGTCTCACGATAAGATGAAATCTTGATGTTTTGGGGGAAGAGTTATTTGGGTTACACCAGGTACTTCAATTAGTTGCATATGCCCTGATATATTATTTATTTTTAAGAAGGGGGCGAGAACTTGTCTTTGTCGAAATTTGACCTTGTAGACCAAGTTGTTATTGTAACCGGGGGTAGTAAAGGAATTGGTCGGGAATTAGTGTTAGGTTTGGCAGAGGCGGGAGCCAATGTGACCATAGTTAGCCGCAATCAAGAGCAATGCGAAGTTGTAGCTGATGAAGTTCGTAAGCTGGGGAGGAAAGCTCTTGCGTTATCAGCTGATGTCTCTGAGGTTTCCGAGGCGAAAAGGGTTGTAGATGAAACGGTTAGGATCTTAGGGCAGTTGGATGTTTTAATCAATAATGCTGGTATTAATTCAATTGTAGAGGCGCTAAATGTTACTGAAGGAGATTGGGATCGGGTCATCGATGTGAATTTAAAGGCTGTATTCTTTTGGGCTCAAGCCGCTGCAAGGGTGATGAAAGATAATGGCGGTGGAAAAATCGTTAATATTGCTTCGGTAGGAGGTGTGATAGGCGAAAATAAAATGGCTTCCTATGCTGCGAGTAAAGCAGGTGTAATTTCTTTAACTAAAAGTTTAGCCCGAGAATGGGGTCGTTTTAATATTTTAGTAAATAGTTTGGCTCCTGGCTACGTACGGACAGAGATGAATCAAGAGGCTCTTGGAGAAGAACATATTTACAAAAGTATAGTTTCAACAATTCCATTGCGCCGAATAGGTGAAGCAGAAGATTTAGTGGGACCTGCAATATTCTTGGCTAGTTCGGCCAGCAATTTTATCACAGGGCATACCTTGTTTGTTGATGGTGGTAGACTCACCGGTACAAAAGGTTAATTGTTTATAAAGGAGGAAACACTAAATGGAGCTAGAGAAAAATATACATGTAAACGAATGGGTTGATAACCTCAAATTCAATCGTTTCCACGCGATATTAATGATTTTAACTGGGTTATCATTATTTTTTGACGGGTTTGATTCCCAGATTATAGCCTATATAATGCCACAATTAATTAAAGAGTGGCATCTTACTCCAGTGGTTGCTGGGTCCATCGTTTCATATGGGTTCGTTGGTTTAATGATCGGGGCAGTAGGTTTCGGGATGTTATCGGACTTTATCGGACGAAAAAAGAGTTTAATGATTGCGTTATCCGTTTTTACTCTCTTTAGCGGAGCTGCTTATTTGGCGCCAAATTTCAATGTGTTTGTTACCTTGAGATTTTTTGCTGGTCTGGGGATGGGCGGTACTTTACCTATAGCTATTACTTTAGTATCAGAATTTGCACCGGCCAAAATTAGGGCCAAAGTTGTAACTGGAATGTTCGCTGGTTTTAACTTAGGCTGGGCAGGTGCAGGTTTAGCAGCTATGTCTATTATACCTAAATTCGGCTGGCGGCCTGTGTTATTAGTTGGGATGATTCCCCTCTTATTTATACCTTTCCTTGGGTTGTATCTGCCAGAATCATTACGCTATTTAGGTTCGAAAAAACGTTTTGGCAAGGCCATCAAAGAAATCAATAGGCTGGAGAGAGTAGCCGGTCTCAATCCACGAAATTGGGTTAATGAAAATGTTGTACAACCGGAACCGGAAAAGAAAGTCGGCATTAGTATCTTATTTAGTCGCAAGTTAATATTAATGACTATTTTGATTGGATTGACTTATTTCTTTGCTTTTCTGTGTAATTATGGTTTATCAAGCTGGTTACCGACTTTGTTAGTACAAAAAGGATTTACTCTTACTAAAAGCTATAGTTACGGTATCGTCCAAGCGGTAGGGGCTTCCGCCGGTGGCTTCTTGTTAGGTTACCTAATGGATAAGTTTGGACGTAAAAAAGGTCTGATCTTCTCATTTCTAGTTGGTGGAATATCCGTATGGATGTTTGGTTTCGTTTCGTCAAATGCATTTTTGCTTTTCTTAGGGGTTTTGACGGGGGCCTTTATTATGGGAGCACCTATTGCAATGCACGTGATTTGCGGAGAAATTTATCCCACACATGCCAGGGCGACCGGTGTAGGGTTTGCACTTACTGTAGGTCGATTAGGTTCCATTCTTGGTCCGATTCTTGGTGGTGTTCTATTAACAATGGGATTTAGTTTCAGTCAGTACTTCTTAATATTTGCAATTCCAGCCTTTGTTGCCGCTGTACTTGTCATGCTTTACAGGACTGATGCTAAAGGAGAAAGTTTAGAGAATATTAACACGCAAACGATCAGTCACTAAGTAAATTTATAATTATATTTATCAGAATAGTATGATAAAAAACGCTGCATATTGTCTATTGTGCAGCGGCTTATCAAGAAGTGCCTCTAGCCCTTGGGCGCCGCAGGGTTTTGAGGCACTTCTTCTGACTCTAATATAACGTTATTACTATTGAAACGGAGAGGATCAAATTGAAACTTGAAACTTTTTTAGAAGTCGCCAGTGAACTGTCAGAACTATATAATGATGAGGTTGCCGTTTCAATTCTCGATACAGAGAAGTTGTTGGCGTGGTACCCTGGACCAAATTTGAAATTAAACTTAAAAGTTGGAGATCCTGTGTTAATCGGAGGAATTGCAGAGGAAGCTCTTCGCACAGGTAAGCGTATTGTTAGGCATGTCCCTAAAGAGTTTTTAGGAATTCCAACTGTTGGTATAGGCTATCCGATCAAGGAAAAAGGCATTGTAGTTGGATGTGTAGTCATTTCTCTTTCCGTTCAAAAACTGGCTCAAATAACTTATGCTGGTGAGGAAATTTTAGCGACAGTGGAACAATTATCTGTCAACGCCGAGAATTTGTCAGCCACTTCTGAAGAACTTGCTGCCACAGTTAAAGATATGGATAGTGAAATTACCCACGTGCTTCGATCGGTTAATCATACTAATATTATAAAGGATAAAATTCATAAAATTTCTATGCAAACGAACATCCTTGGCTTGAATGCTGCGATTGAAGCCGCTAGGGCTGGCAAATTTGGACAAGGCTTTTCGGTAGTGGCTGATGAGGTGCGGAAGCTTTCCGAAACCACTAGGGTATCTACTCGGGAAATCGAGACAGACCTTAAGACTGTACAAGCCTCAGTTAATACTCTAATTGAGTCGATCAAACAGTTAGGTGAAATTACTAAAGCCCAAGCGAATTCGGCAACTGAATTATCCTTAGCTTTAGGACAGATTTGCGTTCAAGCTGAACAGCTAGTTAGACTAGGGTTATAATAGTGAACTTGTTCAGCTGAAGTCGAACATCGTATTCCCACTCTCACTAATCACTCACTGGTCAAAAAAAGGGATTAATCCTTAATATTATAGTCATTTAACTTTCTATACAGTGATGTCCTTGAAATACCCATTGTTCGGGCAATGGCGGTTCTGTTGCCTTTGTATTCACGCAGTAATTTTATAATTAATTGTTTTTCATACTGCCTAATAGACGTAAAACTAATATCCTCAGTATCTTTACACGAGACAAGTAGAGATCCCGGCAAGTTATAAGGGAGAATTGTGCTTCCATCTGCTACGTTTAGAGCACGCTCTATAACATTTTGCAATTCTCGGACATTACCTGGCCAATGATACTGTTCGAAAATCCAGATAACTTCGGGGCTGATTTCCTTGATCTTTTTGTTAAGCCTTAGATTTAATTTTTCTAAGAAATGTTGAGTAAGCACAGAAATATCGTCGTTTCTATCTCGTAGAGGTGGAATGCTAATAGCCATAACATTCAATCGGTAATAAAGATCTTCACGGAAATTGGCTAAACCGATTTCTTTTACAAGGTTCTTATTAGTTGCCGCAATTATTCTTACGTTGATTGGAATAACTTCTTTTCCACCTATTCTTACCACGGTACTTTCCTGGAGTACCCGAAGCAGAGTTCCTTGAACCTCTAGAGGCATCTCACCAATTTCGTCAAGGAACAAAGTTCCGCCGTCTGCCAGTTCGAATTTTCCAGGATTTCCTCCCTTTTTTGCTCCTGTAAAGGCTCCTTCGGCATATCCAAACAATTCACTTTCAACTAAACTCCGTGGTAAAGCAGCACAATTAATTGCTAAGAAAGGTCCATTTCTATTCTCACTTAGATTATGAATCGCTTGGGCGAACAACTCTTTCCCTGTTCCGCTTTCGCCTAAGAGTAAAACATTAGAATTACTGGCAGATGCTTGAGTGGCAAGGTTAATCGCCTCGCGAAAGAGTCTGTTATTGCCTATCAGGTCTTCAAAAGAGAAAATTGCCCTAGCTCCCGCCATTTTGTTTACCAAAGTTTTAACTAATTTCATTTCTCTTAAAACTAAAACCAACCCAGTGATCTGGTAGTCTGGGGACAAGATAACCTTAGCAGTGACCGTAAAATTACCCTGGTCAATGAGGAAGGTTTCCTCAACATGCATTTTTAGATACCCGGGTTGAAAGTACTTTTTAATCTTGTCTAAAAGCGGATGCTCTAGACCCAACACTTCTTTCAATGGTTGACCAATTATTAAATCAATCGGTTGTGTTCTTTTAAGAATTTTCTTTGCATTCACATTAATATGGCTTATTGTTTTGTCGTTGTTTAGGGCAAGAATTCCTTCGTCGATCGATTCCATAATTGCGGTTTTATAACTATCCGAGATAACTACTGCTTGAAGTGATTTCAGCATCTTTAGGCTATTTTGAATAGCGTTCACTGCCGCAACAACCATCCCTAAAGTATGAGAATGAACTTTATCGTATTCGCCAGTTATAGACAGAACCCCAATAAGTTCGTTATTCTCGTCAAATATTGGTGCGGATGAAGAAGTCCAGTCTCCGGCAGTGGAAAGATAGTGTTCGTGGGCAAAGACCTGAATTGGCTTTTTATGAACGAGGCATAAATGGATTGCATTTGTTCCTGTTACTGTTTCTGTCCAGAGATCTCCTACATGAACTCCCGCCTTTTTGTCTATCTCGTTACCCTCAAAATGTAATATCATTCCGTTCTTACTGGCCAGAGAAATTAGAAAACCCGAGTCATGAACAAAATCGTTTAGCTCCCTCATACTTGGAACACAAGTTGCTATCAATTTTTGATTCGCTTCAAGCTCTTTCTCTATGATATGCAGAGGAGCTTTATTGAGCATCCTTTTGTTGGGAGCTAAGCCGGAGGCCTGGCAACGTAACCAAGATTCCGCGATTACAGGCCGGATTGATGAATCGATGTGACCAGTGGTGATAAAATTTTGCCACGTATTTTTTATTTGCTCTCTACGAGTTTCAACATTAATCATGTACTCTCCTTATTATACTAGCGCTAATGCAGTTTGAACCCCTTTCAATGTTTCAAAACTGAACACTCATTATAAGTATAAGTTATCACCATTTGTTTGTAAATTCGCTTTTTTCAGATAGCAATGATAGGACAACGGAAAGAAGCTTCCTCCCATTAGAAATCTTACTGCAACAAGTGGTAAAGAAGTAAGCCCTGTCCGAAGACAGAGCTTACTTCTTGGCGAAAAACAATCAGGGCTAGTACACTAGGGTTAAGGTAACCGACTGTAACCATGTCTTACTTTCCAGAGATAATACTTTTCAAACATAAGTTTACTAATATCGTAAAAGGGGTTTGGTAACACTATGGAAAACCTACGCGGTTTAAGTAAACTATCCGTTATACTCAGCATTTCTTTGTCACCAGCATCCATTATACAGAGCTCCGGGATCTTAGCCATCGGCTTCACTTCTAGCTTATTATTCCCGTTTAGTAATCTCACGATGTTTTCCGCAGCAGTTTTGGCGGATTCATCGGCAGCATATCCAGTCTTCGGCACACCAATAGGTACTGGAGTTCTAAACTTAATGGGGAGATCTGCAGCCATACCAACTCCGAAGATACTTGGGTATTTCTTATGTTGATACGTATTGTTAACCGGAATAAAGGCATCTACCGTTCCTAACCCAGTAGAATTTCGGACGACCTTAGCCCCTTTAAACATAGGCATAATCATCGAAAACTTGTAGGGAATGCTTTGTCTGCTTTTAAGAATAATATTTTCGCTGGAAATCTCTTGGATCTCTGCGTTCGTTATATAGTTTATCTTGAATATGGGTAACAGTTTTTTCAGAATGAAGTTACTTCCTGTAATTCCTCCTATTCCCAAATGTCCTAAGAAAGGCTCAGGGGTAATGAAGGTAATGTCCACTTTCTTCCGAATACCGAGGTCTCGGCATCGCTTCTCTAAGTTAAACAGGAACTCGTAAGCGGGCCCAGTACACTGAGAACCTGGAGTAGAGCCGATTACTACCGGTCCCGGGTCCTTAATAAATTCTAACCACCGTTTACGAGTTTCCAGCGCTGTTTCAGGGGTGACGATGAACGATACGTGACTGTTTAATCCTAAACCTGTTATTTGGTCAAAGATCCATTCTGAGCCGGTTGCAATTATTAGATAATCATACTCAAAGTCTTTGTCTCGGCATCGGATAACCTTATCTTCCACTAAAATTTCAATGATTTCTGTACAGATGAATTTAATCTTTGCTTTAGTCACTACAGGTTTTAAAGGTACCGTAATATCCCTGAGCTTCCTTTTCCCAAAGGGTATCCAGATCAGCGAAGGAACAAACAAGAAATTGGAAGATTTCGAAATCATGATGACCTCATGGTCATGACCTAATTTTCGCCGAAGTTCTAAGGCACTGGTGAGACCCGCAAAGTTACCCCCTACAACGATAATTCTAGCCATAGTTAACCCCCTATTCCGAAGTTAATCAAATTCTTACAAAATTTGCGATTCAACTCTTGCAAAGCAACATTTCGACTTCCTCTCAGTTTTTCCAACCCTGGCTAAATATATTTACATGACATGTTATACACTAGGAAAATGTCAAGGAGCTCCACGTCAAAACGCGAAGCCCCTTTTGGATTTCATTCTTCTTCAGGCTAAATGACCATCTAGCCAAGCAATGACATCATTCATTACTTCTTCTCGATTAGTTTCATTAAGCATTTCATGCCTGCCATCTTTATAAAGTTTATAGGTTACATCTTTGATGCCGATACCTATATATGTATTATAAAGCCTAACAATCCCTTTACCATCTTTCCCAACTGGATCCTTATCTCCAGAAAAAATGTAGATAGGTAACTCTTTGGGTACCTTGTCAAGGTTAGTATTTTTCTCTATTTCTTTGAGTCCTATTATAAAATCATAAAAAAACCCCCCACTAAATATGGTACCGCAGAAAGGATCGTTAATGTACTTATCAACTTCAGCAGAGTCTTTGCTTAACCAGTCAAACTTCGTTCTATTTGGCATAAAGGCCTTGTTATAGCTTCCAAATAACATTTTGTCTAGTTTTTTACTTTTTGCTTGTCTGCCATTTATTATAACTTCAACTTTGGCAATAAATTGCGCTATATGAAGAATAATTCCTTGCTTGCCATTAGACCCTGATAAGATAGCCCCTTTTAATTCCTGGCCATATAGCATAATGTACCTCTGAGTCACGAAGGAACCCATGCTGTGTCCCAATAGAAATAAAGGTAAATTAGGATTCTCTTTATTAATAATTCCACTTAATTGATGAAGATCTTCTACTAGCCACTTAAACCCTTCTGTTTCAGCCAGATACCCTACATTTTCAACCGTTTTTGCGGTTTTCCCATGCCCTCTATGATCATTTATGTAGACAATATAACCATTATCCGTCAGTCTTTTGGCAAATCTCTCATATCTGGCCCCAGTTTCCGCCATACCATGAGCTATTTGAACGATTCCTTTAAGCTCAACCTTGTCCTCCGGCATCCACTGATTAACAAATATCTCTGTTCCCTCTTTCGATCTAAAAGTAAACTCTTTTTCGTACATATGATTTCCCCCAGTATTTTTTCTAAACTAGGACAAAATTCTGTACTCACCCTAATTCTCCAGAATCCAATATATCCCTTTTCCCCGGAAAAGGCAAGATCCTGAAGAATGCAACGCCCCGCACCATTTTGATAGTGATGCGGGGCTTGTTGTTAGATGCCTCGTCTATGCTAAGCCTAGTAAGTACACTGCCTGAGCTATGATGAAACATACTGAGAATGCAATCACAGTGGGGATTATGAAACCTAAAAAGGTCCACTTTTTACTTCCTGTTTCTTTGTATATACTGATTAAGGTTGTCGCACAGGGCCAGTGTAGAAGGGCAAAGAACATCATATTGAAAGCGGTTAGCCAAGTCCAGCCGTTAGCAAGCAGAACTTTTTTCAATTCGAATAAGCTCTCAAACTCAGTCAATTGTCCTGTAGCAAGATAGCTCATGAGTAGGATGGGTACCACGATTTCATTTGCGGGTAACCCTAAGATAAAGGCCATAAGGATAAAACCGTCAAGTCCAATGGCCTTGGCAACAGGATCAAGAACCCCAGCGATATAGGCAATAACACTAACGTCACCGATGTAGACATTCGCCAGAATCCAAGTGAGCGCACCAGCTGGGGCAGCTACAACGATTGCCCGTCGCAAAACAAAGATTGTACGGTCAATAATAGAACGATAGAAAACGGAACTGATCTTAGGCTTGCGATAAGGAGGCAGCTCCAACACCAAAGATGAGGGCTCTCCTTTAAGAATCGTTTTAGACAAGGCCCACGACACAGCAAAGGTTACCGCTACTCCAAGCAGGACCAAGAGTGTAATCATGCCCGCCGCTTCAAGTGATTGCGACAAGGCGAGTGCACTGGTCATGAAGATCGAAGAGATGGCGATTAATGTGGGAAAACGTCCATTGCAGGGGACAAAGTTATTGGTTAAAATGGCAATCAAACGTTCTCTGGGAGAATCGATAATCCGTGCGGACACGACCCCTGCTGCATTACACCCAAAACCCATACACATTGTCAAGCATTGTTTCCCGCAAGCTTTCGCTTTCTTAAACATGTTATCAAGGTTAAAGGCCACTCGTGGAAGATAACCTAGGTCTTCAAGGAGAGTGAATAAAGGGAAAAAGATAGCCATTGGGGGAAGCATAACAGCGACAACCCATGCCAAGGTTCGGTACATTCCTAAGACTAACACGCCATGCAGCCAGGCAGGGGCTTGAACCAACTGAAACCATTCAGTAAGAACATCTTGAAAGGCAAAGAGCACATTCGCAATCATTTTCGAGGGAAAGTTCGCACCAGCGATGGTAATCCAAAACACCGCTCCTAACAAGAGTAACATAAGTGGATACCCAAACACACGGGAAATTACAATGTTATCAATCTTATCTTTCCAACTCTTCTCTATAGAGTCTTCCCGTAATACTACCCGATGGGCAAGCTTTTCAGTATAAGCGAAGATATCAGTAACAACACGGTCAGCGATGGGTGTCCCTGAAGATAAACGGATTGATTCGGTTTCGGAGTAAATCTTCAAAAGGGGATCCATTTGATCCAATCGTGAGACTCCCACTTCTACAAGTGGGAGTGG
>LOEW01000069.1 GCA_001516045.1 Desulfosporosinus sp. BRH_c37 | reverse complement strand
TTTTTTGAAGATGAGGTATCCGAACTTAGTCAAAACTATTTATTAAAACAGCTCTATGAATTGATTGAGTTTCTGGAGGTTAATACCAAGCGCCGCTTTGATTTTGACCGGCTCCGAGAGGTGGTGGCCCTGTCCAGCGAGGCTACCGGGCTTTGGAATGATTGCTTAGAAATGGCTGCTTTGAAACCCGCCCCGTTTGGTTTCTTTGATGCCTGTTTCCACATGGCCCCGATTGTGACCATGCGGGGAACGAAAGAGGCAGTTGCTTATTATCGACGGCTAAAGGTAGAACTTGAGGAACGTTTGGAGAAAAAGATTTATTCGATTCCCAACGAGCGGCATAAGGTTTACTTTGACCATATCCCAGTCTGGCCCCGGTTACGCTGGCTCGCGGATATCTTTGCCGCACATGATACCCTAGTGGTTGCCTCACAGTATACACATGCTTGGGCAATGAATTTTGACCCAGCTCGCCCGCTTGAAAGCTTAGCGGAACTGTATCCTCGGCAATTTGTCAATCGAGGCTTTGACTATCGCATTAAGTTAAAAATGGATTTTATGAAACACTACAATTGTGATGGTTTCGTCTTATTCTCTAACCGGAGTTGCAAGCCTTCTTCGTTAGGGCTTTATGACAAAAGTAAAATGATCACTGAGAAGACTGGTCTACCGGGGGTAATTTTTGAGGCTGATATGTCAGATGTGCGTTTTTTTTCGGAGGGACAGGTCAAAACCTTACTGGAGACCTTCTTTGATCGTTTGGGGTGAGAAAACTTGGCCGGCGACCGCGAAGACACTGTCTTCGCACGAATTAGCCTTCTTGTTAGCGCTGGCCATGAATCGAACAATCCTACGCCGATACGTATTCCTTTCGGGATCACGGCTTCGGCGATACTCTCCACTGGAGACTATCGTACTGGAGACTATCGTCACCGGAGAGTATCGTGTTCGAGGTTAGTAGCGCCGCCATGGATGGCAAGGCGCCGTATGGCGAGAAGGGACCCTTCAGGCAAAGGTAGTTGTCTAGCAAAAATTTACTGAAAATTTAGAACTTTAAAAAAATAATAACTTTAAGAAATTCAAATAGTATGGGTGTTTTAATTAAAAGTGTTAAGGAGGTTTTTGAGAATGAGTGTATCAAAATCTGTTAGCCCTACTGAGCAAGAGTCAGCATCGGGTGAAAAAGAGTGTTTGATATGGGATCGTCAGCATGAAACTATGGCCCGTCCGGAACTGGAAAAACTCCAACTAAAACGACTTCAAAGTGTGGTGACGCGTTGCTATAACAAGGTTCCCTTTTACCGCCAGAAGATGGATGCATGTGGAGTACGACCGCAGGATATCGAGTCCCTCGCAGATGTTAGCAAGCTTCCCTTCACCACTAAGCATGATTTGCGGGATAATTACCCCTTTAATATGTTCGCTGAACCTATGGAGAATATCATCCGTCTCCATGCCTCCAGCGGTACCACAGGTAAACCAGTTGTAGTAGGTTACAACAGAAATGATCTGGACACCTGGGTTGAGCTAATGGCTCGTACCTATACCTCTGCAGGGGTTACTAAGGTCGACATAGTGCATAACTCTTTCGGTTATGGTCTGTTTACTGGCGGTATGGGTTTCCACTACGGGGCTGAACGGGTTGGTGCAACAATTGTTCCGGTTTCTGGTGGTCTTACCAAAAAGCAGGTAATGTTATGGCAGGATTTTGGGGCCACGGTTCTTACCTCAACTCCGTCTTATGCCTGTGTTTTAGCTGAGCAAGTTGAGGAATCAGGCTTAAAACCTGCTACAGACCTTAAGTTGAGAATTGCCTTATTTGGAGCGGAACCCTGTACCCCACAAATGAAGGCTGACGTCGAAAAGAAGCTTAACGTGGAAGTTTATGATACTTACGGACTTACCGAAATGATGGGACCGGGAGTCGGCATAGAGTGTCCCTATCACGACGGATTGCACATTGCCGAGGACCATTTTTTGATTGAAATTGTTGACCCGGAAACTGGTGAAGTCTTACCTCCCGGCAGTCAGGGTGAGATGGTACTGACCACTCTAACCAAGGAAGCATTCCCTGTTCTCCGCTTCCGAACTCGTGACCGTACTCTGATTAATCAAGAGCCCTGCGCCTGCGGTCGGACCCTTGCCCGGCTTCAGAAGATTGCCGGTCGGACTGATGACATGCTAATCATCAAGGGAGTTAATGTCTTTCCGTCTCAAATTGAGAGCGTTATCCTGTCTATTCCCCAGCTTGAGCCTCAATACGTAATCGTCGTTGATCGAGGAAGCAATCATATGGATGACTTCGAAATATTAGTGGAGTGTTCTGAGAAAGTACACAACGAGGGCGAAGAGGCCATGGAGACTACTAGGCTGAGGTTGGTTGCGGAGATGCACCAGGTGTTGGGACTGAACGCCAGGATTAAGGTAGTAGCCCCGAAAACCTTATCGCGTAGCGAAGGCAAGGCCAAACGGGTCATTGACCTTCGGGATATGAATCAGTAAGAAATTATGATGATGTACGGCAAACTTATAGCTATTGATCAACAACATTATTTGCGACATAAAACCTTTTAGCTCAAAAGACCCCCTTCCGCAAGTCGTCAATTAATAATTGAAAAATACAAATTTATACCAATCGTAGATAGTTTGGTAATTATATTTCTTAGATTTGGAGGTTTGGGTTTTATGAGGTTTGAAAGTCTACTAAATGTCGCTCCTTATATACAGAGTTGGTATGAACAGGACGTAACAATAATTGTTGCAGATACCGAAAAAGTAGTAAAAACCTATATCAATCGCAATTTGGATATAGGGATTCAAGAAGGGGTAGCAATACCCGAACAATCAGGAGCTTATAAAGCAATCAGAACTAATCAACGAATCGTAGCCAGAGTCAATGATAAAACTCGATTTAAGATTCCATATATTGCGATTGCCAATCCTATAGTGGATGAGGGAAAGGTCCTCGGGGCAATCTCAATAGTAATTTCTATTGAACAGTTTGACCAATTAGTAAACATGGGGGAAGAGCTACTCAGTGCAATTGAGGAAACTACCGCTACTACAGTGACTCTTTCTGCCCAAAGTGAGAAACTTTTAGCCACTGCAAGAAGTATGGAGGTTGAAACCAAGACCGTGGAAACAGATATTTCTCACGTAGCTGGCATAACCAATGAAATTAAAAGGTTATCCGCTCAAAGTAATATTCTGGGAATTAATGCTGCTATCGAATCCGCTCGGGCGGGAATTAATGGGCGTGGCTTCGCGGTAGTTGCAAACGAAGTAAGAAAACTTGCTGTAAATACAAAGCTTTCAGCAGGAAGTATTGAAGCAGATGTACGGCAGGTCCAAAATTCTGTTAAACAATTAACGGCTTCGTTGAGTCAGTTAGCCTATGTTTGCGAGGCTCAATCAATAGGCGTAGTTGAGTTGAGCATAGCAATGAATAGTGTTTCAGAAATGGCCCAACAGTTGGTTGTAATGGGGAGAAAGAATATGTAGGCTTACCGCGATCTTATCGTGCGTTGAAGGAGGTGATCTTTGATGCTAGGTCTATCTGATCCTGGAATTATCGCAGCTTATTTATTGACTTTCGGTGCTGTCCTTCTCTGCATTGTCTACGCATGGCGAAACTGGGAAAAGGAATAATTTAGATGTAGTTGGAGAGGGGGAGCTGTTAGAGTTTATTTAATAGGTAGTAGGTAGGGAAAAAATAATTGAGGAGCAGGAGGGAAAACATGAATACAACCTTGTTTGTCATAATTTTAATTGTCTACATGGCGATTATCACTTTCTTGAGTTACTTAGGTTATAGACAAACCAAGACTGCTAAGGACTATCTGATTGCCGGTGGTGATCTCAATCCTTATCTTATGGGGTTAGCTTATGGGGCTTCGTTCGTGTCAACGTCGGCAATTGTTGGTTTCGGCGGTGCTGCGGCAGTTTACGGCATGAGCTTGATGTGGTTGGCTTTTTTCGCTATCGGTGTTGGTATCTTTGTCGCCTTTATCGTTTACGGCAGAAAGACAAGAGCTTTGGGCCAGAAACTGAATGCTTTGACTTTTGCCGAACTTTTGGGTAAACGATTTGAATCTGTATTTATTCGTCGTTACGCAGCAAGTCTTTTCGCCTTAATGATGCCTTTGTATGCAGCAGCAGTGATGATCGGAGGTGCGCGCTTCTTGCAGCAAGCCTTGAAAATGAACTATACAATTGCAATTTGGATCTTTGCTATAATCGTCATGCTTAACGTGGTCTTCGGCGGTCTGAGAGGGGTTGTTTATACTGACGCCTTTAGGGGGACTTTGGATGTTGCGATTATGGCAATATTAGTTATACTTACCTTCGTTACATTAGGTGGAGTCACCCATGCCAATCTGAGTCTGGACGCCATGAAAGACATGGTACCGGCCAACCTAATTGCTCAGGGCCACACTGGTTGGGCTTCAATGCCGGTTTTTAATTCTCAGACCTGGTGGTTTGTAATTTCAACTCTGATTATGGGTGTCGGTATCGGTGTACTAGCTCAACCTCAGTTGATTTCACGTTATATGATGGTGAAATCCTCCAAGGAAATTAACCGGGCCCTGATAGTCGGTGGTATTTTCATTTTATTCATGAACGGTGTTCCCTTTACTGTTGGTGCCTTATCCAATGTTTATTTTAAAGAAACTATGGGCAAAATTGCGCTGGCTGCCACCGCCGTAGGAGGGGCCGCGCCTAACTCAGACTTGATTATTCCTATGTTTATTACGCAGGCCATGCCTGTCTGGCTGACCTATCTCTTTATGTTGGGCTTATTGGCCGCAGCTATGTCGGCCTTGAGCGGTCAATTTCACCTTATCTCAACTGCAATTAGTTATGACCTCAATCCACAGGCCGGAAAGCAGGAAAGCAAAGCAGTAATGTTGGGGCGACTGGGAATACTTATTGGTTTTGCACTCACCATGTTTATGGCCTTCCGGCTCCCAGCCAGTGTCATACCGATTGCCACTTCGATCTTTTTCGGAATCTGTGCGGCTTCTTTTCTTCCCATGTTCACGGCGGGACTCTACTGGAATAGGGTAACCAAAACCGGAGCTGTTGCAAGTATGTTGACGGGTTCCTTGATCTACCTATTTATGGTGTTATTTATCCACGAAAAGGAAGCTACAATTTTTGGTTTATGTAAAATATTATTTGGAGTAAAGACCCTTTCCTCGGTTCCCTGGACTTACATCGATCCTTTGGTGATCTCATTACCAACTAGTATTATTGTATTGATAGTTGTTTCTCTTGTAACGAAACCTGCCCGGATCTCTTTGAAATCCAGCGGCGAGCTTGCTAACTAATCTAACCCGAGTACTGTTAACATTACATCCCCCATTAATCAGGGGTGTAATGTTATTTTCATATTATGGGGTGGAGGGGTGGAGATTTCGAATCTGCACTATGTTATTGACTGTGAAGCATACTAAGATGTATGCTTAGTCCCATAATTCTGAAGATGAAGTCAGCTGACAATTGGGGGCAATCAAATATGAATTTTAGTGATTGGAAAGATGTTAAAATTAAGGATGTAGGTAAAGTTATTACTGGAAAAACACCATCAAGTAAAACACCGGACCATTTTGGTAGTTTGATCCCTTTTGTTACCCCTACCGATTTTAAGAATTATCATAAAAAGATATATACCTCAGAAAGATACTTGTCCCAAAAAGGGAAGTATGGATTAAAAGATAAAGTCTTACCATTAAATTCTGTAGTGGTAACCTGTATTGGTTCCGATATGGGAAAAGTCGCAATGAATAAAGTTGAGTGCATAACAAATCAGCAGATTAATTCAATAATTGTTAATGAAGAAAATGCAGATGGCAATTATATTTATTATAAAATAAGTAACATGTATCAGTATTTAAAACAATTGGCAAGAGGTGGAACAACTATGCCAATCATAAATAAAGGTACTTTTGAACAAATAGTAATATCAATTCCACCTCTCCTCGAACAAAAGGCCACAGCCGTAACTCTATCCTGTCTGGATGACAAAATTGAGCTCAACAAGAGCATCGACAAAACCCTTGAGGAAATGGCGCTGGCAGTTTTTAAAAGTTGGTTTGTTGATTTTGAGCCTTTTCAAAATGGCGAGTTTGAAGATAGCGAGTTAGGTAGGATACCTAAGGGGTGGAGAGTAGTTGACTTTGAAGATGTCTTCAATTTCCAAGAAGGTCCTGGGATAAGAAATTGGCAGTATGTTACTGGAAATGGAACTAAATTCATTAATATAAGGTGCATTCAAGATAATGACCTTCAGTTAAATACTGCAAATATGATCTCTGATGAAGAAGCTAAGGGAAAGTATTCGCATTTTATGCTTAAAGAATGGGATGTTGTTGTTTCTTCTTCGGGAACACTTGGCAGGTATGCAATTGTTAGAAAAGAACACTTACCACTGTGTTTAAATACAAGCGTGATAAGATTTTCTCCTAAAGCAGAATTTATGTATTTTGCGTTCATGTTAGGGTATTTAACATCACCTGAATTTTATGTTCATCTAACTACTAAGGCATGTGGTAGTGTTCAAGCAAACTTTGGACCTATGCATTTGCGCCAGATAAGGTTACTTTTTCCTGATGAAGAAACATTACTCAAATATCATAAAACTGTATTTCCATTGATTAAAAAGTCAATTCAAGTACGAAGAGAAAATCAAACCCTAAGCACCATACGTGACGCATTACTACCAAAGCTATTGAGTGGTGAAATCAGAGTTACTGTTTGAGATTCTATGATTTTTTCTGAGGCAAATTGTCCATATTTACTTGGGTAGAAAATTATTGACGTTTATACAATAATTGCTTTAATCGATGTATAATTAATTAAAGCAATTTATTAACTTAGTGGGTGATTTTAGTCACTTACATTAAAGAAAACTTTGGAGGTTTTATAGTGAAAATTAATATGATGTATTTTAGTGCTACAGATACGACGAAAAAAATAGTATCTGGAATTGTAAATAAGATCTCAGAAAACATTGGCAAAGAAATAACTGTTAATATTATTGATTTTACTTTACCGGGTGTTAGAAAAGAACCAGTGTCTTTTCTAACAGAAGATGTTGTTATTATAGGGGTTCCAGTCTATGCAGGAAGAGTTCCAAATATATTACTGAAATATTTAAACTCAATTACAGGTAATGGAGCATTAGCAATTCCTGTAGTTGTTTATGGAAACAGAAACTTTGACGATGCTTTAATAGAATTGAAAGATATTCTTGAACTAAACGGTTTTAAAGTTATTGCTGGTGGTGCATTTATAGGCGAACACTCATTCTCAAAAGTTCTTGCCAAAGATAGACCTGATGCAAAGGATATGGCTATAGTAAATGATTTTGCCAATCAAATATATAGAAAAATTACTACACAAGATATTATCAAAGGAATAACTGTAAAGGGGAATACGCCTTATAGAAAATATTATATGCCTAAAAATAGAGATGGAATCCCCGTTGATATTAGAAAGGTTACTCCAAAAACTAATAGCAATTGTACCGATTGTAAAATTTGTGTAGATCTCTGTCCAATGGGTTCCATCGATTATGAAGATGTATCTAAATTTAATGGAATTTGTATTAAATGTGGAGCTTGTACTAAAAAATGTCCTACTCAGGCAAGGTATTATGACGATGATGATTATTTAAGACATAAACAGGAATTGGAAATTGATTTTGAGTCTCGTAGAGAACCAGAATTATTTATATAAATTTCTCAAGAGCAGGATTCAAAACATTTTTGAATCCTGCTCTTGCTTCTTTGATCACTGGATTAAAAGGTTGGAGCAATCTTATAAATCCCAAACTCTTGGTGACCCAAGATTTCGGCTTTGGGTTTTCGTCCATTTGCCACCTTGACGATCTCGTCAAAAATACGCTGACCGACTTGTTCGATTGTTTCTTCACCGGAAATAATGCTTGAGGCATCGATATCCATGTTATCTTCCATCATTTTGAACGTTCGCTTATTGGCTGTTATCTTAATCACTGGGGCAATCGGAGAACCGGTTGGGGTTCCGCGTCCAGTCGTAAAGATAACGACGGTTGCACCTCCGGCCAGCTTCCCTGAGATGGATTCAACATCCTGACCGGGAGTGTCCATAATATAGAGGCCTTTGGTACTGGGTATTTCCCCGTATTCTAGAATACCCTGGATTAGGGCGTGGCCCGCTTTATAGATGCACCCTAGGGACTTTTCCTCAATGGAACTGATCCCTCCGGCAATGTTGCCAGGAGTCGGTTGTCCATCACGCAGGTTAAAGTGGGAGAGCTTGGCACGTTCTTCACAGTCATGCACAATCTTGAACAGTTTCTCGGCTACTTCCGGTGATTTTGCTCGGCGAGCAAGGATATGTTCTGCCCCGATGAATTCTGTGGTTTCAGACAACATGACGTTGCCACCGGCGGCTTCTAATAGGTCAGCAGCAATTCCAGCGGCAGGATTAGATGCCAGTCCTGAGGTGAAGTCAGACCCACCGCACTCGATGGCTAAGCTAAGTTCCCGGATGTCCACTTTTTCAGGTTGAAGATTGTAGACCTGTCGGGTTAACCCAGCCATTTTGCGTACTCCCTCAGCGGTGGCTTTTAAAGTGCCACCTGCTTCTTGAATGACTACCACCTCTACAGGTTTTCCTGTTGTGGCAATTTCAGTGACGACTTCATGTATGGGTACACCTTCACACCCCAATCCGACGACAAGAATAGCGGCAACGTTGGGGTTTTTACCTAGATTAATTAAAGTTCGTAAGGTTTGCTTGTAGTCGGCACCAATCTGGCAACACCCGTGATGGTTCGGTAGGGCTACGGTTCCGGGAATTTGTTGCGCAATATTAAAGGCGACGGTACTCGAACAGACAGAGGTTGGGATAATCAAACTATGATTGCGAATGCCAACCTTGCCATCAGGGCGGCGGTATCCTAGAAATTCCATTTGTAATCCTCCTCAATGTTAATTTAGGAATTTCGAATACATGATTAAGAATGATTATCATTAACTCGGCCACGTTTACTTTCCATATTATGAACATGAACATGTTGACCTGCTATAATCAGCGTTGTTGAGACGCCGATGCACTCGCCATATTTAAGGATGTCTTCTTGAGGTTTAATCTCACAAATGGCAAATTTATGGCCGAGGGGGATGTTTTGAAGTAACTTAACGGATTGTTCAGATCCGCCTATGAAAAAGTTAATAAGAGTACCAGCGGCAAAATCATCGACCACGGTAGCGACGTTGTCATGCGAGTTAATTACTACAGCTTGTTTCTGCAAAGAAACACCTCCTTAGTTTTCGGTAAAATAATTCTATATCATAGTAACTAAAGTCCTCAATATTGTACCACAGTGCGCTTGAGTTTGTGTGCTTTAAAATTAATCCACTTCCAGAAGGTTATTTCTTGAACGATGTCGAAACAATGGATATTACAAAAGGTAGGACGGTGAGGATACGTGGGATTATGGGTAATTTTCATGACAAGTTTATTTATGGGATTCTCAGGAGCAATTATGCCAGGACCTTTGCTTACGGTTACAATTAACGAGAGTCTTCGTCGAGGTGCTAAGGTTGGACCACAAATCGTCTCAGGCCATGCACTCTTAGAGCTTGCTCTAGTCGTGGCAATTTTTTTTGGTGTGGGAACCTATATCACATGGCCATCAGTAAAAGGAACAATTGGAGTTGTAGGAGGTTTATTCCTCTTTTGGATGGCATATGGGATTTTAAAGGAGTCTTTTCAATCTACTACCATGGAACTTTCAGGCATGGTAAGTGAAAAAGGTCTCCGTCCCTGGGTGGCAGGGATTACCGTTACTGCGTCAAATCCTTATTGGTTTCTATGGTGGGCAACCGCTGGTGCCGGTTCTTTGATGGCAGCAGCCGGTCAGGGTGTCCTGGGAGCCATTAGCTTTTATATAGGGCATATATTTGCGGATTATATTTGGTATATACTTGTCGCTTATACAGTCGCCAGAGGAAAAACACTCTTTACTCCGATGGTTTATCGCATTGTTTTAGGGGTATGTGGATTATTTCTAGTGATACTGGCAAGTTATTTTGTTTATTCTGGGACAGGCTTCTTATTATTGTTAAAATCTTAGGGCCATTCTTCATAATTGATTCAAATACATTTCTCGGCTATTTAAAAATTGAGCACGGGAGCGGCATACTCAGCCATTCTTCGTCTTAAAAGATACTAGCACTTGCCTAATTAGCAAGTGCTAGTATCTTTTATGGTTCTCCATGTATTAGTTAAATCCTTTATATAATCATTATTATTACAATATTTTACAATATTTCTAAAGGTAATTCTTTCAGCCTTATAGAAAGTAATTTATGAGAAAACAAGTATATAAAAATTGAGTGGAGAACAAAAAACATAAGGAGGAATTGGTAAAATGAGAATTATAGATTTTTGTCGAAATATCAGTTTCGAACTTAATTTATTTGAAATAATCAATTTTATATTGGCTTTAGTTCTAGTTACAGTGCTAGTTTTCATAGTAAAAAGAATAGTCCTTGCTTTTAGGAAACAAAAGAAAATCGATAAGAGTCTGAGAGAAACAAGAGATAGGATTTCAAAATTTGTAATAGAAATAGAAGGATATAAGGATAGCATTTCTGAAGTGGAACTGGTAACGGGGAAAGAAACAGCGATGACAACGACAGATACAGAAATTAATACTGAGACAGAAACAGAAACAGAAACTTTTGACATACTTACCACTGAATTCGAAACTTCAAAGCAGACTAAAACAAAAGATCCTATACAATTTTTTGACAACGTTACGCATAACACTCTTGAAGAAGTACCATCTACTCAAGGTATTCAAATTACTCAAGAAGTTTCTGAAGCAGCTCCTAAAGGAAAGAAAACTAGGGCAATGTCAATGGAAGAACGTTGGGCTGAATACGATAAAAGGCGATCAATAAGGAGTACTGCTTCAGGGTAGTTTCCTATTCTTATCAGAAAGTATAACTACGTTACATACTTTATTAACTTAGTTGACTGAGTTCGGATAGATAACCACTACACGTAATATAAGATCATAATACACGTTTTGCCCCAACGAAGGCGGACTTCCAATAAGTTCCTAGAGTATAAATTGTTACGCCTTTAGAGCTAGAAGCGTTGATAAATTGACCATTACCAACATAGATTCCCACGTGATCAACGACGCCATTATTGGCTAAGGAGAAGAAGACTAAATCTCCCGGTTTTAAATTGCTAAAGGAGACTGAACTACCCACTTGATATTGATCACGCGAAACTCTGGGGAGACTCATGCCATTTTTAGCAAAAACATACTGAGTAAAACCTGAACAATCAAATCCCGAAGGTGTTGTCCCACCGAACACATATTTAACCCCCATATATTTTTTAGCTGTGGCGATGATCGCACCAGCTTTTGATGTTGAGGTGGATGAGGAAGGTGGGGTTAAAGCACTCGATGATCGAGAAGGTTGTGTTCTTACCTGTTTTGTTGGAGCTGTGGCGCTATTTGTTTTGGCTGGGGCGGCAGTAGTAGGAGAAGTCGTACTAGATTTTGCAGTAACTGGTTTTTCGGGTTCCGGTATACTCTTAGCTTGTTCTATTGCAACAGATTCTGCTGTTTGTATTGCTTTAGGGTATAAGTCCCCCATTGCGGTCTGGATTGTTTTAGGGGATAAATCACTTGATACTGTCAGAGGGGCTGCTGTGATAATTGTCACAAATAAGAATGCTGAAATGACGGGAACTAAGAGAAGGGACCATTTCATATTCTTCATAATGCGTTTGGCGAGGAAACCACTATCCCTTTAGGGTAGTGGAGGAATCGCCAACCTCCTTCGCTATAAATATTTCATCACTAGAGAGTTCAGTTTTGTATCTTAGTGAAAATTAATGGTATAATATAAGTGGAAGTGAGGTGATAGGATGCAAATTACAATTACAGCTAAAATTCAAATTCTACCAGACTCGAAACAGTCATCACAACTAAGGGATACCTTGTCCGCTGTTAAGAAAAGCCTGAACTACGTATCTGATATAGTTTTTTTGACAAAAGAGTTCTCTCAACCCAAGCTACACAAATTAACTTACGAGATTTTGAGACATGATTACGACTTAAAATCACAAATGGCACAAAGTGTAATAAAATCTGTTATCGCTAAATATAAATCAGCTAAATCCAACCAACACGAATTCACCACCGTTGTTTTTAAAAGACCAGAGTATGACCTAGTTTGGAATCGAGATTATTCTTTGGTCAAAGGTTTGTTTTCAGTCAACACTCTAGACGGTCGCGTTAAAGTACCATTTAAGCAAGACGGGATGGATCAGTATTTCGATGGTTCTTGGAAATTCGGGACTGCCAAGTTGGTGTTTAAACATGATAAATTCTTCTTGCATATACCAGCGACTAAAGAGATTGCTGATTCCCTAATTCAAGACGTTAAAAATGTAGTTGGCATCGATCTTGGAATTAACTTTCTAGCCACAAGTTATGACTCTTCTAACCACACAGAGTTTTATCGTGGTCGGCACATTAAACATAAACGAGCCAAATATTCTAAATCACGAAAAGAATTACAGCAAAGACAAACACCGTCATCAAGAAGAAGATTGAGGCTGATAGGTCAGCGAGAAAACCGTTGGATGTCTGATGTAAATCATCAGGTGTCGAAGGCACTCGTTAAGGCTGCTGGACAAAACTCTTTACTGGTATTAGAGGATTTGACAGGTCTTAGAAACGCCACAGAAAAAGTACAACTCAAGAATCGTTACGTTTTTGTATCTTGGGGGTTTTACCAATTGCGTCAAATGATCGAGTATAAAGCTACATTAAACCATTCTCTGACAATTACAGTAGATCCTAGATACACTAGTCAGCAATGTCCCCAATGTGGTCACACCGAGAGAGCGAATCGAGACAAGAAGAACCATATTTTCACTTGTAGAAATTGCACTTATACCTCCAATGATGATCGCATAGGAGCAATGAATCTGCGTAACATCGGAATAGAGTACGTACACGCAGAGCTAATTAAGCAAGTCCCTTAATTAGTTAGGGTGCTGTCAATCATCCTACAATGCAACAACACGCCTGAAAGGGTGTTAAAAGGTAGGAGCATAAAAGCGTTCGTACTACTGGTTAGTTACAAGCCACTATCCCTTTAGGGTAGGGGCAGTTGACATTCTTAATCCTTTCAGTAACTATATTTAAGATGACAGGGGTTTCAATAGAGCCCTAAATGACAACCAGGTTTCTCTTGTGAAGTTGTCTCTTAGTATACAGGATAGTTTTAGACTTGTCTTTGGTAAGTAATTGTGAGTATGTAAAAATAATACAGGCCTCTACAATCAATTTGAAGAGACCTGTTTGAGGTAAGACTGTCTAAATACCTAAGCAGCAACGACTCTGGATAAAAAATCGCTATCCTAATAATTATCAACATTAAAGATCAGCGAATTTAAGGAGGGTTGAATAAAAAGCTTCAAAGATTATTAAATAAGTTGAGCCTTTTTTGTAAACAATCTTAATGCACACAAGAATAATTAATAGATTTTGTTCATTATTATCAGTGAAGAGCAAACGTTATTAGACTGCGGACAAAGGGGGTGAACGGACATGAAAGATCTTATTAGCAAAGGGTTGTCTTTAGGTTTGGGACTTGCGGTGGTTAGTAAGGAGCAAATTGAAAAGATTGTTGACGAGTTGGTTAAAAAGGGGGAAGTTTCTACTGCCGAATCCAAAGAACTGATACATGAACTCTTTGAAAAAGGGGAAGCGGAAAAGAAGGAAATGAATGCTCGTATCCATGAGCAACTAGAAAAACTTCTCAAGGACTTAAATATTCCAACTAAAGCTGATCTCGAGCGTTTAGAGGAACGTATTAAAAACCTTGAAAACAAGTAACAAGTGAGCAAGCTTACAACGGATCAATAGAGGCCTGAATAGTTCAGGCCTCTATCAGTGGACAAGATATTTTAAAGATTTACTTGTCTAAGTTTATAGTAGTTATAAATGGATTATCCAGAAGGCAGATGTGCGTTGAGCGTGATGCGATATTCGATCTTCGAACCACGAACCACGAATAAAGGGGACGCTTTTATGTTTGGAAAAAGGATACGTCATATTAAACGCTATCGAGATGTTGCTAAAGTCCTGACTCGCCATGGGTTTGGTTTTTTTGTGGAAGAGATGGGACTTTTACATATGCTTTCCCTGCCCAAACGGCTCTTTACGGATACGGAGGAGATTGATCCTATGTCGGTTGGGGAGCGAATACGCCAGGTAATTGAAGAGCTTGGTCCGACATATGTCAAGATCGGGCAGATTGCGAGCACTCGTGCGGACATCATTCCGGAAGAAATTCTAAAGGAGCTGGAAAAACTTCAAGATAATGTTCCCTCATTTTCCTTTGCAGAAGTCACCAGGATTATTGAAGAGGAACTTGGCTCTCCTTTAAAGGAGGTTTTTTCTTGGCTTGATGAGAGGCCGATTGCGGCTGCCTCTATCGGTCAGGTCCATCGTGCACAGTTGGGGACTGGAGAGTTGGTTGCTGTAAAGGTACAGCGCCCTCAGATTAAAACCATGATCGAAACAGACTTGGAAATTCTTTTGGATTTGGCAACGCTAGCGGAACACCGAATGGAACGGATGGAACGACTTCAATTGCGGGATGTAGTTGAAGAATTTGCCAAATCACTGCGTAATGAGCTGGATTATAGCATTGAGGCTAGAAATGCTGAGAAAATCGCCAAACAGTTTAAAAAGGATTCTACTATTTACATACCTTCGATTTTTTGGGATTACTCGACTCGAACCGTCCTGACGATGGAATTTGTAGAAGGGCTGAAACTTAATCAATTTGAGGAGATCGAAAAAAAGGGATATGACCGACAAATCATTGCTGAACAACTTGTTCGGGCGCTCTTTCACCAGGTATTAATCGAGGGTTTTTTCCATGCTGACCCACATCCCGGAAATATATTTCTTTTACAAGGCGGCGTGATTTCATTTATCGACTTTGGCATGGTAGGAAGACTTACCTTAGATATGAAACAAAATTTTGCTTCGCTAGTGATCGCTATGATGCGCCAGAATACGGAGAGTATGATTAAAGCGATATTACGAATAGGGATAGTTCCAGATGATGTAAACCTACCAGTTCTGACCAACGAAGTGGACGAGTTAAGGGAAAAGTACATGGATGTCCCAATGAGTCGTATCAGTCTGGGCGAGGCAATTAGTGACCTATTTAAGGTAGCCTTTCGTCATCGGATCCGCATTCCCTCAGATTTCACTTTACTGGCAAAGTGCTTGCTGACCCTGGAAGGGATAGTAGAAAAACTCGATCCCCAACTTAGTATTATGGATATGGCTGAACCGTTTGGTATTCGGCTCCTAAAGGAACGCTACCGTCCAAGTACGATCGCGGGTAGGATATGGCACAATCTCACAGATTATAGTGATCTTCTGGTGGATCTTCCCAAACAAATGAAGGATTTAATGCGAAACTTGATGCGGGGACGGATTCGCATCGAAGTCAGCGTCCCGGAGCTTGATATTTTTCTCAGAAAATTGGACCGTATCACTAATCAGCTTTCCTTTAGTATCGTTTTGCTCTCGTTTAGTATCGTGATGGCGGGGATCATGATTGCTTCAGCTTTGAGTCACCAGCCTATCTTACTTTGGCAGATCCCGGCTATTGAAGTTGGGTTTACAATGGCTGCCCTGATGTTGCTTTGGCTTTTTATTTCTATTTTTAAATCGGGGAAGTTTTAACCACGAGTGGTCTGAATTGCCAAATAAATGGATTTTTGGGGCTTCTCAAGTTAACTCGAGATGCCCTTTAATGTTCGGACATTTTCTTCTCGGTGGCACACTGTTAATAATTTGTTTATAATTAGTTTAGAGAAAATCAAGACCAAGCTGGTAGAATAGATTTAAGGAAGCTTTCTAAATTTGTTAAGGGGATGAACTAATGAAATTCAAAAAGAAAACAGCAATGCTCGTAAGTTTTGCGCTAGGTACTCTATTGGTAGCGACTACAGCCTTGGCAGACGCCGCAAACAAGAGCGGGTATGACCAGTTAAAGGATGCTCTTAAAGTGACTGCTGAGCAGAGCAGTGAGAAGTTTGAAAGTTACACAATGGATTTTTCGGTTGAGTTAAAGGACAATGGAAAAACGCTGGGATCGAGTAATGCTACTCGTAAGTACGACAGAAGTATGAGTGCTACTGAAAACATTAATTCGTCGAGTGGAAATCAAAACGGAACCACGTTCAACAGCTACTCTGATAAGACGTCTCGGATCACTTGGCAGACTAGTGATCCGACCTACTATGTGACTGAGTTTACCAAGGAAAGAACAGAAGAACCCTTTCCTAATCCTTTCAAGGAAGAAAGTGCTGGCGATATTGAAAAAATCGCAGACGCAGTCGTCGGGAATCTGAAGGACCATGTGGTAGTTACAGAAAATGCGGATGGAAGTAAAGGACTTGCAGGCTCATTGACTGAGATGCAAATACCGTCTTTGATCAATGCTGTGGCTTCATTACAAATGAAACAACAGTTTAATGGTAGTCAAGATGTCATGCCTCATCTTAGCAAGGATGTTTATGTCAAAGAAGTAAAAGGTACAGCGAAAGTTAACAAAGACGGTGTGATGGAGAGTATCTTAGGGACCGCAGTGCTGCATGGTAAGGATGATCAGGGAACAGTTCATGACATAACAGTTGAGGTTTTAGCTAAGCTGTCGGGGATAAACTCCACCACAGTTAATAAACCTGATCTTACAGGGAAGAAAGTTGTTAAAAACACTGCCAAGAATGAAACTTCCGGGCTTGAAATCTCTAATCCGGAAAAGTTTATAGGTAAGTTTAGTAACAACATCCTGATTGAAAAGGACAACAAATTTGTCAAAGTCGGGGAGAGGTTTATTGATATCACGCAAATCGATAATAAGACGGCTAAGGGGCGATATTACGAGGTGTATAAACCGGGATTTGAAGAATACGCTATCACTCAACGCGATTTTAAATTTGATGCCCAAAAGCCTGCAGAGAAAAATCGTTCAGATTTTGAAATCATTACGGAATCTGGGAGTAAGGGAAACATTTACTTTGATGAACATGGAGGAAAAATACAATTTAATTTGAATAGTTCATCCATGGGTGGCGCGTTATATGATTCAACTTTCAGCCCAGATCTGGACTAAAATCATTTTAAGAATCAATGGAAAATGGATAACTGCCGGGTTAATTCCCGGCAGTCGCATTATGTCCATAGGGAGGCAAGGCATGGAAAAGATTATTGAGATTAAGGGTTTGACCAAATTATATGGAAATGGACGGGGAATTAAGGATATTAACCTAGATATCTATAAAGGAGATATCTTTGGTTTCCTTGGTCCGAACGGGGCTGGGAAAACGACTGCTATGAAAATTATGACAGGACTCGTTCGACCAGAGAATGGGGATGTGAAAATCTTCGGATATAGTGTGACGGAAGACTATGAATTAGCGATGGAGAATGTAGGCTGTCTTATCGAAATCGCAGAGGCCTACTCCTACCTGAGTGCCTTTGATAACCTTAAGCAGTTGGCACGGTACTACCCGGATGTAGATCATAAACGGATTGATGAGGTCCTAGAGCTCACGGGAATGATCAAGTATAAGAATGAAAAACCTAAAAAGTTTTCTCTGGGGATGAAGCAGCGCCTAGGTCTG
Source organism: Desulfosporosinus sp. BRH_c37 (assembly GCA_001516045.1). GTDB lineage: Bacteria > Bacillota > Desulfitobacteriia > Desulfitobacteriales > Desulfitobacteriaceae > Desulfosporosinus. Next base: position 8,399 of record LOEW01000069.1, on the reverse strand, counting down.
GCAGCAGCTGTATTATCCCGACCCAAGGTCGTCATTCTCGATGAACCTCTGAATGGGCTCGATGTCGAGGGAATGATCGATATTCGCAAGCTGATCCAACATTTAGCGGAACAGGAGCAGACCACATTTTTTATCTCAAGTCATTTGATCCATGATGTAGAGCTAACTTGTAACCGTATCGGAGTGATCTATGATGGAAAAATGCTTAATGTCGAGAGCACTCAATCGATCCTAAAGAACTATGCGACACTTGAGAATTATTTTGTAAGTGAGGTTGAGAGAAATGGCCGTGTTTCAAGCTGCGCTTGTTAATGAAGTTGAGAAACTCTATAAGAAGAAGAAGGCTTTAGTAGCAGTTTTGCTTTCTCTTGCCGTGATTGTCATTGGGCAACTGGCGATAGTTGGAGTGAGAAGCGGCTTTGGACTCAGAGGGGCGGGAAGTGTTGAATTCCCCATGCTCGTTTTGTCGGTGGTTGTCAACACTATCCTGCCGCTGTTTACTGCCTTAGTCGCGATTGATAGTTTCTCTGGGGAGTTTTCTCAAAATAGTATGCGCATCACTTTAACGCGACCAGTAAGCCGATTTAAGATCTTTAGCGCCAAGATCATGGCCATTGTTCTATTTATTTTGGCTGCGCTATTATTACTACTCATCTTTTCGTTGTTGGCTGGATTTATCTTTAATACTAATTCAACTAACCTGGATTCCTTGGTCAGAACAGTGTTCTCCTATCTCGTTAGCTTGCTTCCTATGGTTGTTTTGGCTTTAGGGATTGTCCTTTTAGCCAATCTTTTTAAGAGGGGAATATCGGTCTTTTTTGTCTCTATCTTGGTATTTATCGTCTTAAAAGTGTTGGGAGTGATTTATTCTCAGTATTCAAGTTTGTTTATGACGACACAACTTGACTGGTATAATTTATTTCTGGTCAACTCTTTTCCGCTGGGAAAAATTGTGCGTCAATTCTTGATCATGCTCGGATCTGGTATAATGTTATTTACCGCAGGTTTTTACTTATTTGATAAAAAGGAATTTTAGGGTGACGATATGAACCTCAAAAAACGCCTAATTTTAGCCAACGCTTCAACAGTAGTCATTCCCCTGCTGATCACTGCTATAATTGCTTTGGCTTCTTTTTTTGTTTTTGGAAAATTGTATGGTATGGATCTATCGCTTGAAAGTTATCAACGGTTAGCTCAGATCAAAATTGAGCTCCTAAATAGTGAAACGAATATTTTGCTGCACACCCCTGAGGTTGTAGAGGAAGAGAGCTTTCAAATGCATCTCCAGGAACAGCTAGCCGGAATTAATGGAGAGTTTGTCTTGATCAAGGATGAAAGAGTAATCTTTTCCTCACGCAATTTTAGCAAAATCGATGTTGCCAAGTCTTTGGAAGCAGGGGAAATGAAGGGGAGAAGAGAACCAGTCGTTATCGGAGACGTTTCATATACCGTTCAATTGATCGATCTTAAGATTAAGGATGGGTCGCAAAGGAGAGTGTTGCTACTTGCTCCTGTGCATCAATCAGCGACAAACCTAACAAGTTTTCTGGTGTTAATCGGGGTTGCTTTCGTCCTAACGTTTATTCTGACAAATATTGTTGTTTCCTATCAATTCTCTAAAAGTATTATTAAGCCACTAAATAATTTACAAAGTGCGGCAGCAGAAATTAGACTGGGAAATCTTGATCACCAGATTGTGGAAGAAGGAGATCAAGAGATTCAAGCCTTGTGTCGTGACCTTGAATTGATGCGTATCAAGCTAAAAGACTCAGTGCACACTCAATTGAAGTATGAGGATAACCGCAAAGTACTCATCTCTAGTATTTCCCATGACTTAAAGACTCCTGTGACGTCAATCAAGGGGTACGTAGAAGGGATCTTGGACGGTATAGCCAATACTCCTGACAAAACGGAGCAGTATTTAAAAACGATATCTTTAAAGGCTCACCAAGTCGACCAAATGATTGATGATTTACTGCTTTATGCCAAGCTTGATTTAAATCAGATTCCCTTTGATTTTGAGCGAACGGACATCGAGGAGTATTTATTGCTCTGTATACAAGAGAATGAACCAGAGTTAGAGCGCAGCCATATCAAAATTTCGTTTCTTAATGAGCTGTGTCAAAAACATCATGTCTTGTTAGATCGAGAGAGAATGAAACGAGTGATTATGAACATCCTTGATAATTCTCGAAAATACATGAGCCAAGATCAGGGTGAACTAAAAATTCTTCTTAGGGACACATCTGCTAGCCTGATTATCGAACTGCGTGACAACGGTTCAGGGATTAGTGAAGTGGATCTACCGTATATTTTTGATCGATTCTATCGGTCTGACGCGGCTCGAAGCAAAGGAAGTGGTTTAGGGCTGGCCATAGCGAAACAAATCATAGAGGGTCACAGGGGAAGAGTCTGGGCTATCAGTCACGGGAAGGAGGGAACCAGCATCATGATCTCGCTAAGTAAAGCATGATACTGGACGAAAGAAATGAAAAAGAAGATCTTAATTATAGAAGATGACGCCAGTATCGCTGAATTAGAGAAAGATTATCTTGAAATTGCTGACTTCGACGTTAGCGTGTGTGTCAACGGTTTAGAGGGCTTAAGAACACTTCAAGAAAACGAAGTGGATCTCCTAATTTTGGACATCATGCTCCCTGGAATAGATGGGTTAGAAATATTGCGGAGCATGAAGGAGGACAAAGATATTCCTGTTCTCTTAGTATCAGCCAAAAAGGAAGAAATCGATAAGATTAAGGGGTTGAGCCTAGGAGCGGATGATTACATAACAAAACCCTTTAGTCCCGGTGAACTGGTTGCTAGGGTAAAAGCGCATCTGGAGAACTACGAGAGGTTAAAACATCGGTTCAGCGAAGGGACTAAAAAGGGTAATAGCATGTTAATTCGGGGGCTTAGAATAGAAATAGACTCACGAAGAGTCTTTGTTCTTGGACAAGAAGTAAGTCTTGCTCATAAAGAGTTTGGCTTACTCTTGTATTTAGCTCAAAATCCAAATAGAGTGTTTGGGCGTGAAGAATTATTCGAACGTGTCTGGGGCTTAGAAGCTTTGGGAGACTCGGCAACTGTCACAGTGCATATAGCCAGAGTGCGGGAGAAGATTGAAATTGACCCATCTAACCCTCAATACGTGGAAACAGTTTGGGGAGCTGGGTATCGGTTTAGGGTTTAGAAAGGAAAGTGAAGTGAATTTGGGAAGTTTTAGTTCGGCAGTGTTGGGGTAATCTACTCCTGAGGTGAAGAAAATGTCGTTAGAATTCATACCAACTCGAGTATTTTACGAGCCAGGTGCCCTTGATTATCCCTTAGGGAAAACCCTAGTGGAGGGTTTTCAGAACATGGGGATCTCGGTAAGCCACACTACTTCCCATAATCGAATTACAGGGATTCCAGGTAATACAGCAACCGCAGCGTATCGAGAAGCCAAGCGGACATTGGTGATCGGGGTACGTCGCAGTGAAAAATTCCAATCGTGTAAACCGTCAGCCCATTATCAGTTGCCATTGGTAACCAGTTGCCCAGGCATGTGTGAATATTGTTATTTGGCCACCACGTTAGGAAAAAAACCCTATATACGGATTTATGTAAATCAAGAAGAGATACTTGAAAGAGCTTCAAAGTTAATTCAAGAACGAATCCCAGAAATTACTACGTTTGAAGGAGCTGCCACCTCAGATCCAGTTCCAGTGGAGCGGTATACAGGGGCTTTGAAGCGGGCGATTGAATTTTTTGGACATCAGCCGAACGGTCGTTTCCGCTTTGTTACGAAGTATACAGACATAGAAAGCCTACTCGATGTTAAACATGAAGGACATACTCGTTTTCGCTTTAGTTTGAATTGTTCTGAGGTCGTGAAGAAGTATGAACATGGAACCCCCTCCCCAGAAGAACGGATTATTGCCTCAGGTAAAGTGTTGAAAGCCGAGTACCCCTTAGGCTTCATTATCGCGCCCATTTTCCGGTTTCAAGGATGGCAGGATGCGTATGGACGGCTCATGGAGCGTACAGCAGAAGAATTAGCAAAAAGGGCTCTGTCTGGTTGGTCGCCAGAACAATTAACGCTAGAATTTATCTCCCATCGCTTCACTGCGAAAGCTAAAGCTAATATTTTAGAGATTTTTCCGAACTCCTCGTTACCCATGAAAGAAGAGGAGCGAAAGTTTAAATACGGCCAGTTTGGCTATGGAAAATATATTTATCAAGCGGAAGAGATGAAAGAAATGAAAGAGTTCTTCCAAGAACAAGCCAAGGCTTATTTCCACTCAGCTAAGGTGGAGTATTTTATCTAATCTTCTTTTACCACTACGTGAACTTTAATCGGCCCATGGACCATGAGTTACAACCTTGCCTAGTTGATTTGTATTTTGTGGATTTGTTTGAATTGTTTTTATGGCAATTTGGCAGCCAAATCTACTTGGTAGCCTATGATGAATGTTTTTAACGATCAATTAATATATATATTCAAGACTATACGCCAAAATAGGGGGAAGCTATGTCTTGGGATATAAAAAATCGTAATTGGTCAGGCACCATCGTTACCATATCAACGGCAATTTTTGCTATTGTATCTATTGTTTCAGTCTTTCTCTCTACCACTAACTGGCTGACACAGAGAGAAGCAGCACGTCCATATTTCACTTTTAAAGAATCTCCATTAATTAATCTTACAAATGAACTTAGCTTCGAATTCAAATTCAATAATGTAGGAACTCATCCGGCAATCAACCTATGCAGTATGAGCATCGTCTTTGATGAAGACTTGTTACAAGAGCCAGTTCACATTGATGATTACTCCGTGGTCAACGATATTCCTAGAGATACCACCATAAGTTTACTCCTGAATATAAAGAATACTGACTTTTTGAAAGCGGATATTAATCCACAATTTATTATTATTTCTCTTAGTTATAGAGATTTAATCACTCGCAAATCATATTTTCAAACCATTTATACTAAATGGGCTGGAGTTGTTGCTCAAAAACCTCAACCTCTTGTTCATGTGGAAGAACGTGAAAAGCAAAAAATTCTAAACTATTTGAAATTCCACCACCTAATGGATATACATTGAAATCAATCGTCAATCACCACAACATAAACTTCAATCGGGCCATGGACCCCGATGGATAAATCCATTTCAATGTCCGATGTCCGGCTGGGTCCGGAGATCATCTCGATGGCTGAGGGGGGAACTCCCAACGATATAAGCTCTTCAAGGACCTCAAAAAGGTTGTCCCGAAGTTTAGATACTTCGATAAACGTGAGATGCCGAGGCGGAAGTAGGCTTATAGCTCGTCCTCTTTGGGGGTTACTATTGATCACGATTGTGCCAGAGAGAGCAATTCCCCAATCCGCTCCAGTAACGCCAAGCTCAGCTTGAGCGGCGAGGGAGTATCTTTCACGTGGGTTTTGGGCGGCCTGGGTATAGCGGACTAAAGGCCATTCTAAAGCCGCAAAGGCGAACTCAGCTACTGTGGGGAGCATATCCCAAGCCACGATTGCTTGCTGCTTATTCGGCCAAATCGCTTGCTGATCTCTAAACCATTCTCGAAGACACTTCACAGTATCCTCCAGTGATTTAACGATTGTTCCTTTACCACCTAAGGCTTGCCAATTGGTTAAGAAGGTCAAAGCTCGTTCTTCAGGATTCGATAAATGGTATTGTGGAACGTTGATTGAAACGGGTTGCGGGGGTTCGATGGGTGTGGGACGCCCCAGCTTTGACGCTAGTTGACTGATGAATTCGTTAGTGTGGGTCAATATTCTCACCTCATTTTAGACAATTGAGTCAAATTAGGAAATTCTACTTATGTTTTAATTCTGACCACATTTGCATGAAAGATTTAGGTGCCACTTTGGGAAGGGTACGACTTTTTGTCCAGTTGGAAAGTGGGGGGGGGCCACCCGAGATGCGCCCATTACGAACAAAAGGCATTTGTAAGCGAGAGCCTAGACGAAGTACCCTGCGCAAGGTCCTTTCATGGGTAAAGAAGTAGCGATAAGCTTTAAATATTTGCTGTTCAATTTTAGGGGTATGTCCACTGAGAGTTTTGCGGGCTCGAAGTTTTACTAATAGATCATGGAGTGGAATGCGTACTGGGCAGGCCTCGGAGCAAGCGCCACAAAGTGAGGAGAAGAAGGGAAGGTGTCCCCATTTTTCCCAATCCTTTTCTAAAAGTGGCGTGATCACCGAGCCGATTGGACCTGCATAAACAGAGCCATAGGCGTGCCCCCCGATTTGACGGTAGACAGGGCATACATTAAAGCAGGCTCCACACCGGATGCAGTTTAAGGCAGTACGAAATGTTTTATCCCCTAGAATTTCTGAGCGGTTATGGTCCAGGATCACGAGGTGGAATTCTTCGGGACCATCTGAATCAGAAGTGTGTTTAGGGGGAGTGAGGATCGTTGTATAGCTGGATAACCTTTGCCCTGTCGCGCTCCGAGCGAGTAAATTAAGCATCACGTCAAGTTCTCGAAACGAGGGAACGATACGTTCCATGCCCATGAGTGTGATTTGAACGCGAGGTAGAGTACTAACCATCCGCCCATTTCCTTCATTGGTAACCATGACAATGCTACCCGTATCGGCCACGGCAAAGTTGCACCCGGTGATTCCCATATCCCCTTGGAGAAAGCGTTCACGCATTTGAAGTCGGACGAAACGCGTAAGAGTGGGGGTGTCTGAGGTTAACTCATGGCCAGCGATGGGGTTGAATAACTCTGTCACTTGTTGGCGCGTCTTATGCATAGCAGGGACAATAATATGCGAGGGAGGCTCTCCGGCTATTTGGATGATGTATTCTCCGAGGTCCGTTTCTATGACTGTGGAGCCCTCGTTTTCCAAGGCATGATTGAGATGTATCTCCTCTGAGATCATCGACTTAGATTTAATCACGTTTCTGGCTTCATGTTCCCACACAATATTCCTCACGTAGGCGACAGCATCTACTGGGGTTTTGGCAAGATGAACATGCCCACCCTGTTTTTCGACCTGTACGATGAGTTGTTGTAAATAATAGTCTAGATTGGCGACGACATGTGTACGGATGGTTTCTCCGGCTTGACGCCATTTTTCCCAATCGCCCAGTTCTTCAGTAGCTTTATACTTATTATTTCGTAAACGGTCGGTAGCTCTGCGAGTGGCTAAACGCAAGAAATCATCGGCCAGAGCCTTATCAACAAGTTGATCAATAGTTAAGTTGTAGATGGTCATGACTTCATTCCCTCCCCCAGCAACTGAATGATATGCATGGTTTTCACGGGCTTATTAAGCTTTTCAAGGTAGCCTGAAATATTCATTAGACATCCCATATCCATACCTAGAAGCAAATCCGCTCCAGAGTCGAGAACATGTTGAGCTTTTTCGGCAACCATCGCCCCTGAAATTTTGGGCATTTTAACCGAAAAAGTTCCCCCAAAACCGCAACAGAGGTGAGCTTCGGGTAAAGGAAGAAGTTCTAAGTTTTTTACTTGTTTCAAAAGTGTTATTGGAGCATCGCCAATCTCCAAAAGCCGTGTGGCGTGGCAAGATGGATGATATGTAGCTTGAGCAGAATATTTAGCCCCTAGATCAGGTTTTTTTAAGACATCAACGACGAATTGGGTAAATTCGTAACTTTTCTGGATGAGATTATTAGCTTTCTTGAGGTAAGCGGGTTCTTTTTCAAATAGAGTAGGGTAGTAGTGATGAATCATCGCAATACATGAACCGCTTGGGCCTACTACGATTTCGCTGTGCTCAAAGGAATCAATGAGCATACGGGCGACTTCTCGAGCGTCATCAAAATAACCGGAATTAAAAGCTATTTGCCCACAACAGGCTTGTCCTTCAGGGACGTCTACGGTATGCCCCAAGTATTTTAGGATTCTGGCCATTGTCAGACCCATTTCTGGATATAAAGCATTAGCTAGGCAGGTAGCAAAGAGAGAAACCTTCATTCAAACACCATCCCTTCGTGGCGGTTAGCCAACGGATAATCTCAAGGTTTGTAAGAGATAGTATTTCCTAGTAATACAGTTTTTGATGCGAGTTGGAGTGTAAATAAAGAGAAGTTACTGGCTCTATGTGGCCAATAACTTCTCTTTATTTTATCCGAGGATCGGAACATTAGGTTCATTGTACCAGATGGAGATAACGGTAGCAGTTCCGGTGCTCTGAGTGATGTTGACTACCTTGAGCCAGTTGTTGTCCTCTAACCATAGATTAATTTCTTTATCTAAAATTCGATAATCTGGGGAACTGAATATCTTGACTTTCATGGTTGCGCATCCTTTCAACTAGCCATTTTTATCCAAATCGTAAGACTCCCACTTCGACAAGTGGGAGTGGTACACCTTATTCTGCTTCGGTGACGAAAGCCTCCAGTGGAGGGTTTCGCCGA
>LOEW01000068.1 GCA_001516045.1 Desulfosporosinus sp. BRH_c37 | reverse complement strand
CACTGGAGACTATCGTACTGGAGACTATCGTATCTGAAGCCTCGATGTTCAGCTTTAGCTGAACGAGTTCACTAAAATACGTGCTTCATAGCATCTTCTATCGTACTGACTCCCACTACTTCAATGCCATGCAAACTCTGAGGTATATCAGCCATATTTTCTAGTGGGATTAATACTTTGCGTACTTCTACCTGCTTTGCTCCGAAAATCTTTTCGTAAATACCACCAACAGGTTTTACCTTACCCTGAATGGAAATTTCCCCAGTAACAGCGACATCCTGAAGCAATGGCTGCTTTTTCAATGCGCTATAGATAGCCAGTGTTGTAGCCAAACCCGCTGAAGGGCCGTCAATTTTTGCCCCGCCGATTACATTAACATGTACATCATGATTCCTCAAATCTTCACCGGTCAGATCACGAATGACGGCGGTGGCATTAAATACAGCATCTCTCGCCATACTTCCAGCCGTTTCATTAAAACGAGACGTCCCTTTACCATCCCGCCCAGCAAAGGTGATCGCCTCGATCTCCAACACTGAACCCAAAAATCCAGATACTCCCAGTCCTAAGATTCTTCCAATTTCCAAACCAGGTTGGACTTTTCGGAAAATATAGGGGGTAAGTCGGGCCGAGCGCAGAACCTCATACACATCGGCACTTGTCACCCTAACGCCCTCTTGATTCGGGTTACGATACCTTGCCAAACCGTAGGCATCGGTCAGGATACTATTAGCTTTCCGTCCCTCAATCACATATTCACTGATAATTTCCGGAACATTGTCCTCTAATTCCACCTCAAGTTTTCGGGCAGCTTGCCTTATTATGTCCTGAACATCTCTCGGCTCAAGCGGCACAAAGAATACCTCTGAACAGCGGGAACGAAGGGCTGGATTGAGCTCTGCAGGATCCCGTGTAGTGGCACCAACAAGGACAAAATCAGCAGGCGCCCCCTCATCAAAGAGTTTCTTAATCCACTGAGGTACATGGGGGTCACTCGGATCATAATACGAAGAATCGAAGGATACTCGCTTATCCTCGAGTACTTTAAGCAATTTATTTAAAAGCAAGGGATCCATTTCCCCTATTTCATCAATGAAGAGAATGCCACCGTGAGCCTCACTCACTAGTCCCATTTTTGGTTCCGGTATGCCCGTATCTGCCAAGTCGTGTTTGGCTCCTTGGTATATTGGGTCATGAACTGATCCCAAAAGAGGATTAGTTACATCCCTAGGATCCCATCTAAGAGTCGTGCCATCCACTTCGATAAACGGGGCCGCTTTAGCAAAGGGTGAATGGGGATGGTTCTTAACCGCATCTAAAGCGACCCGAGCTGCTGAAGTCTTACCAACTCCTGGGGGTCCATACATCAAAATATGTTGAGGGTAGGGAGTAGCTAACTTGGCAAGTAAGGCTTGCAAAGCACTTTCCTGTCCCTTGATTTCTTCCACAGTCTGAGGACGCAATACATCATATGCAGAACGCTTTAGTGATATGGTTTGCATTTTTTCAAGCACGGCCAGTTTTTTGAGAGTTTGAGCATTTTCCGGTCCACCCGTCTCTCGAAGAACTTGAATCATAATCTCTTTAACATAATCCCCATGCCGTTCCTGCATCTTTTCATTAACAACACGCTCCAGCCGTTCTTCCACAGAACGCCGGGCAATTAGTTCCGCTATCTGTTCCTCAATTTCATCTAGAAGTTGCGGAACTTCTTGAAGCTTAGGAATTTTTTGGACAGTAGGGTCATCAGAGACAATTTTGCGTAATCCAGCAACTCGTTCAACGAGTTCATTGGAACGCATAAGGTTAAGCGCTTCTAATTTAGAAGCCTTCAATACTAACTTGTCTGTTCCATGATAATTCGAAAGCAGGACATAGAGTGTCTCGACTTCACGGCTCCACTCTTCCTCATCGTGTAACCGATCACCGAGATTAGTATGATTTAACCATTTTGTCAAAATCCCTTTCATAAGGGGTCCCCTTTCGTGGTACCTGGCTCGTAATTCATAATTCGAAATTAGAGTAAGACCCGGTATACCTTCAGCTAAATTTTAGATATCTATCTGAAGTAAGTTCCCTATACGGATAAAACATGGACTTTGAGGGTTGCGATCACATCAGCATAGACTTTAACATGGACCTCAAAATTCCCAAGCGCCTTAATCGGTTCCTTTAACTCTACCTTTCGTTTATCCACTTCAACCCCATGTTGCTTTTTCAAAGCATCTGCAATTTCCTTACTGGTTACTGAACCAAACAAACGCCCGCCTTCACCGGTCTTCGTTTTTACTTCAATCTGAAGAGTATTAAGTTTAGCTGCTAATTGGACCGCAGCCTCTTTTTCTTTCTCCTTGCGACGATCTTCCAGCGCTTTCTTATGTGTGATATCTTGAATATTTCCAGACGTTGCTTCAATCGCTAACTTTTTTGGAAAAAGAAAGTTTCGGGCATACCCATCCGCGACTTCAAAAACCTGTCCCTTTTTACCCGTACCTTTGACATCTGCTTGAAGAATAACCTTCATATAAATTCCTCCTTACGCTTCTTCTGGTAGACGACGAAAATTAAAAACTAGGTCAAACAGTCCAAACATGATCAAACTGATGATACTGAAGAGGAGATAAATGAAGCCGGCTATGATTAAGGCCAATTTCAAAAAGCGAGGGATCCTTGGAGATTGTAAAAAATACACAAAAACAGAAATACCTAAAACTAAGGTTAATGCTCCGTAAACAACCATTATATTAATGCCTGCTACATGAAGAATTGGCCAGGAAAATTGATCACCTAAAAGATAGAAGACAATACCTAATACTGCACCCCAAACTGAATACCAAGGCAAACGCCAATGCGTAAACGGGATCCGTCCTTCATCTTTATTAAACCAGATTCTCACAAAATAAAAAACAAATCCAAACTCAACTAATGCCACCAGCGCAGCAAAACTAGGAAGGACTAAAGCATAAAGATGAATTCCTTGTTGCAATAATTCTCGAACCTGTACCTCGGTGATCCCTTGTTGTTGCATCACTTCCAGTAATCCAGAAGCTTGGTATTGTTGAATTGTCGTATTAGTCATCTCACTTGCGGTCAATTCACTAAGCCCTTGCACCATGAATGAAAGTGTGGGTATTGTCCCAATCACTGCAGCCAACGCAGCACTCCAGAAGAACGTAACACGCACTGGCCAATGCTTTTGCCAACCCAAAACAACTAATAACCCCGCCAGGGGGACGAGGCTCACCGTATTGAAAACTGTTACTCCAAAAACAATTAACGGTGCAACATAACCAATTAATAGCGATAGCACTGCTATCGACAGCCCTCTTCGAAGAGCGACTAAAAACACAGCGAGTAACATGAGAACTCCCCATATAAACCCCCATGTTCCTAGAACGACTCCCAACCAAGGAAAGGTCAATAGGATAGCTCCTGCTAAATAGTTCAAAGCCACTTCATCTTTTAAAAACATGTTAACCAATTCTCCTAGCTTAGTCTTCAGGGGCAAGGTAGCTTAAAAGTAAGCTCAAATCTCCCCACTGTTTTTCCAGATTCATTTCATCCGTATTTTTCAATCCCTCCAGACGTTGCAAAAGCATGCGATCCAGACGGGAAAAGTCAAAACCCAACCTCCTTGCAAGCAAATAACTCATCCCAACAAGATCAGCCAACCCTTGTAACATCTCATCCTCTGAACCACTCAGTGTCCCATGTTGGATAAGCCACTGTGCCTGAATTAAATTGACCTTTAGTTCATCAATGGCCCTTAAGCCCTTGACAACATCAACTTCAAAATTTTCCAGGGTTGCCCCCTCCTATAATCCATTTTTATAGAAAAATTAGCTAGCGCCCGCGCGCGCGAAGACACTGTCTTCGCACGAATTAGCCTTCTTGCAGACACTGTCTTCGCACATGTTAACTTTGCGGAGAAGCACTGGCCATAACTCGTACGGGACGTTTCTGACTGCACTATCCAATAGTTCGTGATAGCTCTGTAAATCTCCTGCACTTCTGTCTTATGAAAATTTAACCATACTCTGTAAAAACGGACAATCTACTGCGCAAGGAAGAGTCTACCCCGTTCATTCATCAGTGGTGCCGCGTAGAGGCATGTAGGCTAATAAGTTTAAAAAATTGAAAAGGGAGCTCTCGCTCCCTTTGTTTTTACTCTACACTATATGGCAATAAGGCAATACTGCGAGCCCGCTTGATAGCTAATGTCACTTGACGCTGATGCATTGCACAGTTTCCTGAAATGCGGCGGGGCAATATTTTGCCACGATCCGTTACATACTTGCGTACTTTGTGTGTCTCTTTGTAATCCATAGACACAACTTTATCTACGCAAAAACTACATACTCTCTTACGTGGGCGACGTCCTCGTTCACGTTTCATACTAATTCTCCCCTTCCCTTTTAGAACGGGATTTAGGTTTACTAAATCCTTTCTAACACGTTTGATTAGTAGAAATATAAAACCTTTTTACATTCTAGATAAAAATTCCTTCTAATACGTTACCATCAACTATTACAAACGCATCCTATTCAATTGTTAGGGAACTTAATCAGTTTAAAGCATATTAGCTACGGCGTCAAATAAATGGGCAATTTCGATATTTTCTTTATGTTTACCGAAACGCAACTAAGGTTAATCGCTTTAAGCCACAAGCGAAGCAATTAACCAATCATTCCTACACATTCAACACCATAGATAACAAGGCTTCGCGAACTTCTGTTTCACTAATGGCATACACCCTTTCTATACTTAAATTTTAAAACGACTACCTTCATACCATTTTTAAAATGTTAATATAAAGCAAACTCGTTAAAGTGACTACTAAAAAATGCAATGACACTTCAACATCACAACGCAAAAGAATCTTTAGATGAGCCATTCGTAAACTATTCAATGGATAGCATAAAAGCCATCTTTCACGAACATCTTCTAAAGATTAAATAAACTCTCTATTTCCGGACAACACAAAGCTAAGTCCTGGACAATACAGAGTTTTTTTCAATCGCACTCTAGATCACTCTCTATCAATAGAGAGCAAAAATTAAATTCCTCAATCTTACATCAAATGTAGGATGAGACGCCAATTGGCGATAACATGAGGTAAATTATAAGAATATTTTACCACAAAATATTGTATCTAACAATAAAAACTCAGCATTTGGCAATCCTGGATTAAACGTACTTTTAATTACAACTATAAGCTATGGAACCCCCCTTTCGATGAGTTCTATTTTTGTAATTACTAAATTGATCTTTATGTATGTTTAGAATTTTCATATGAGGGGCATATATTAATGTGACTTATAGTCAACATTTTAAAGTACTTACGCATCAAAAAAAATGCTTACTTTTACTTTAAGCCCATTAGCAATCTTTTCAAGACTAATGATAGTAATATTTCTTCTACCATTTTCGACACTATTAATATATGTTCTATCGAGTCCTGATAGATGTGCTAAATCTTCCTGTGATAAATTCTGTTTTCTTCGCAATTCTCTAATTTTATTTCCAACTGAAATTCTAATATCCATTTCGCTATCACTCCGATTTGATCATTAGTCTATTCGGAATGATTACTATAGTTCAACGGACTATGAGTCACGTTTACTTCTAATTTTGAAATAATCCAAGATGCCAAATAAATATTATTGTTATGAGGAGTCCTGCTATGTCTAATGTCATCCAAGCAAATGTGCACATTCAAGGTATACGACCGATGCTCATCCATCATTTTGGTCCCGATGCGATACCTTTGGAACGCCGCGAGAAATCGGGTGTCGCTGGAAATAACCCTGAAGAATGGAAACACACAGTACTTATGACTGATAAGCGTCAGCTATACGTACCAAGCGAATATATTTTGGCTAATTTTCGAGCCGGTTCTCGTATAGCTTTCGGTACTCGCGGTGGACATGTCGGAAAACTAGCGGCGTGTCTCCAGATAGCGGACGAAAATATTTATTTTAACTGCTTTGTTCCTACAAATCTAAATGATTATGTTAATTGCACAGATGCTCCTGTTTATCTCGATGTTCGAGGAGTCAAACAACCAACCACCAAGGCACGTAATATGCGTTACCGTGTTGCATTATCACCCGGTTGGCAATCGAGGTTTTCCATTGTATGGGACAAAACTCTAATTAGTAGAGAAGAAATGCACTCAATTGTTATTCATTCAGGACAATTCATTGGTCTAGGAGATGGCCGAGCTATTGGTTTTGGTCGGTATACAGTAGAGGAATTCAATTTACAAGTCAAGAAAGTGGAAATTAATGATGCCACGACATAGACCAACCAATGATATTTGGCAGGATATCCGACTAAAGGTCTGGCTGCGGGACAAAAAAAAATGTCAGCACTGTGGCCAACCATTAGAACTTCATAAATGTCATATAGATCATATCAAATCTGGAAAGTTTTCCGGTAACCGGCTTTGCGAACTTCGAACCCTTTGCAGGAGATGTCACGTTACTAGAATGGATTTCCGACACAGAGGGATGATTGCGCCTGCTCTTAGGGATGGTATCATTCCAATACTTTGGCGAGAGCTACTGTGGGAGGATTGATATATAATATGGGGCGCGGTACGGTGCGGCCAGGTGGGGCAAGGCACGGCCTGGTGGGGTGGGGTATGGTAAGGTAAGGCTAGGTGGAGGTGTAACAAAACCCTTACCTCCACCTAATCTTTTATTTATAGGGAAGTCATAAATGACATAAGTATGAACCGAGACATATCTTTAATATCTTATATCAGGTAAATTAGGCTCGACGATATTTTACTATCTTGATATGAAACAAAGAACCCGGGGAATACCTGACAATAATCTCTCCTCAAGAATTATTGTGGTAATACTCCTCTCGTCTTGTAACCTATTACAATATTTTTTAAATCATGAATTTTTTTAGCTTTAACAATATCCCATGTGGTACTTGGATTTGCAATGATTTCTGCTTCACAGAAAATGAGGTATTTTTGAATCACTTGACGAACAATGTCCTCAAGCTCTTTTAATTCAACATCCGTAATATTACTCCCATCACCTTCATGGAGAGATTCCGAACGGAAGCGGTAAAAGTTCTTCATTTTATCGAATAACGCAGAGACATCAGTATCAGTATTACCAAGCAATGCAGCTGTTCTTCTTGAAAGTGCCTCCTTCTTACCCTGTTCGTTTGTAGTAAGGAAAGTCATTTCCAATGCTGTTGTAAATTGTTCAAATCCTGTGGGAATATCAATTTGCTTTAATCCAAACGTAAACTCATTGATAATTGGATTCATCATCCTAAATTCCGGACTGATATAGCCGCTACCGTCAGAATTGAATCTCCTTGTGCCATCCGGTCTAATTCCCATATGCTTTGCTATAAATGAATTACAGGCAACCACCTCATTTGGTAACAATGCATATTTCATTTGCTTAACTATATTTGCATCTTGAATATTGATACAACTATTTTTTGTCTGGTTAGCAAAATTTATAACAGTATACCTAAACTCAAAGAAAATCTCTTTCAAACCAATATTACCCTTCTTAAATATTTGCAGCAAAGAAGCTATAGAGTTAAGATACTGAAATTCCTTGTCTTGATAGGTATCTAGCTGTTCGTGACAGTCAAGTTGTGAATCTGAATAATGAATACCATTTTCCATAATTGGAGGGTTCACAGTAAATGTATCTTCCTTATGTAAATGTACTAATGAAACGATCGGTCTAAAAGCTTCTGGATCGAATACATCAGGTTCAGTAAGTTTTGAACCTAAGTAATTGATATCCAGTTGTCCTTTCCTATCCGTGATTCGTTCATATATTGGTAGTACTTCAATTCTTGACTTCTCAATTACATAGCCATTTCCAATACTAAGCGCTAAAATAGATTCATCAGCATAGAGTAACACCGAATTAATTTTTACTTGTATATCACTTATATGAGCTGTAAATGACATTTAGATCACCTCAATCATAAATTCATAGTAGTTTCAGTCCATTTCCGAGAGTTTCTGTATTATTTTGAAATTTTAATTGCTTCTTAATATTGAACTTCCAATTATTAGCCTAATGTGAATTACTCAGCTTCGCAGATGAATATTTCGGTGTGGCAGCGCCACCAATACGCTCAGTACTATAATAGTTCATGGGTTATTTTTTGTTTGTCTAACCATAGGTTTATGACCAATTTCAAGTATATTTTGGGCTTCGTCACTTGAGGACATTTTAATATTCTCAATATGAACATTTGGATAATGATTTTGATTGAACGATCGCCATTTAGATATAGTACGCATAACTAGTGGGGCAGCAAAAATGATTAACCCTCCTTGCAAAACACCTGAGACAAGGGGTATTCCTCCAAGTAAAACATATGTCGCCAAAATCATTAACAATGAATATACGTCTCTATCTTCGGAAATTACTCCTGATTTACCTTCGTCAATTTGTTCAATATCTTGTGATCCTTTATATACTCCCCTGATTCTGTTTTGTCCACCTGAAACGAGAAAACCAATTCTGATGGTATCACCCGGTTTCACATGTCTAAATGGGAATTCGTAAATGTTAGACTGCAATTTTTTAGGATCAACTTTGTAATGTATCGGATTAATTTTAACTTGATATTCTAATATTTCGGCGCTCTCGTCTAGGTCTACACAGAATGGTGTTTCGTTTATGGTCTTCTGTGAATTATTTATTAAGGTTAACTCCAAATAAGAAATATCTTGGTATTCTATACCACCATACGAAACCAACAGTGTTTTAGAAAGATCATTTTGCACAGGTGAAGAATAATTAATAATTGATGTTTTTACCAAAAGACGAGGCTTATTTTTCTTTTCAGTTCTGCGGTTAATAAAATAACTTAAGATAACACCACCAACACCACCGGTGATCCATGGCATAATTAGCTTTAGAAAACTGACGATTTGAGACCAATCCATTAACTAATCCCCTTAACTATATTTTAGTAGCTTGCTATTCCCTGATTCGACACATTTACCACATATGCCCTCAATTGTTGTAACACCTTTGATAGCTCTCTCTTCCTCATCTAACGAATAACTTACACACCATAGACTGATGAGAACTATCAGTTAAAAATATTAATTCCATCTTCTCACAAACTAGTTTGGTATATGGATACTGGGAAGTTGATTCTCGGACAACTAACCTGTCCCCTCGTCCCTTTCGGAGTAAGTGAGGGCACCGACCTGCACGGTCAGGAATTGGAATTTACTTACATGTAGGGCGTGAAAGACGGTGTGCCGATCATGTTAAGCCTGCTGTGCGATCCATATAAGCCGCCCGCAGCAACAACCGTGTGCGGCAATGAGGCGTCAGGCAGGTAGGAATCCCGCCTTGATTCTTTTCTCGCCTGCCCGAAGGCACGTATACGACGACAACGCAAGTGGAGCGAACTACCAGGTGAAGGAGTTGATTTTCGGGAACACCCATCTTATTAAGGTCCCCATTCGATTAACCTCCCTTCGCCTAATTCATACTCCTACTTTCCAATTATCATAATCATCTCCGTTTTTAGACCATTTGTTTTCTTCATCTATTCGTTTATTATGTTTTCGTATTCTTTTTGGTAACTCTTGCTTTAATTCTTTTAGCATTGATTCATATTTCTGTTTTTTCTCTGGTGTCTTCAAATCAACAATATCAAGCATACCATCAAGTTTTCCTTGAATCTCTAGCAAATAATTCAAAACACCTCTAATTTCACTTAGAAGACTTTCATACACAACAGAATCTTCGTAGTCTTTGTTTTCAATTTGATCATCAAGCTCCTCATATTCCTTGTTCAATTTTTCATATTGTTTTGTAATCTGATTGTACTTAGACAAATTAATTGACGGCATTTTTCATTCTCCTTAGTTTCAATATTCATGAAAGCCGATAGGACTGTCTTATATGTTTCTTGATCCATTAATGTTTTATCAATTATATTTTTAAAATCAAGTATATCTATAAAAGCAATAAAAGCTATAAAACGATTCTAGTAATTTGACATCTGATCACCTACTCTATAAAAAGTGTACTTCTTATTATTAGCCTAACTGGAATATGTATAATGGGAATCTACCCTTGCGTCGTAACATGCATGTGGCATTAGGTGGTGTATGGGCCCCCCATTATTATAATGACTGTGTAGCATCATTACTTCTTTTTAATAGCTTCTACTAAAATACCATTACAAGTACATATTACTGAAGAAATAATAATTGTTCCTATGGCGATAGTCCTTGTGTCAGCTTTTGCCTCCTGAAATACATTTTGTAGAACTAGCCACATCACAAATGAAATAATTCCTCCAAAACTCCATAAAACAAGCATTAATCGCTGATCACTTCTAATAATTATTAACGGAACTAAAGCATCATACTACATTTATTTATTCTAAGTTTCTGAGAACTACCTGTTAGCTGAATTCGATGATCCCACGAAGCTCCCATAACGAAGTCTAGAGCAAAGGTCATCTCATTCTTCTCCTATTCAATGTCCAAATAATCAAAGTGGCCTAGCCGCAGCAGATTTTCCCTGGTGCGTTCAGCAATTTCGCGAACCTGAGGGTCTTCAGCATTAAAGCCAGCCTTTAAAATGGGCTTTGCATCGTTGGCTGAAATGTACATCCGGATGCTTTGGTCCATGGCAACCGTGATTTTTGCAAAGCATTCGACAACTAAATCTAGGTGATTCGGAAGCAGTTTGTTTAAAGCACTCACCTGTAGGGAAAGCCCCACATCCTTCCCACGCTCAAGATCAAGAATTTTCGAGTAAGAGTGCAAACGCCAGTTAGGGTCAAGGCATTCAGCTTCCAACCAAAAGGTAAATTCCTGAAGCTCCAGCGGTTCAGCGGCTTCAACGCGCCAATCGAAAAAGGCGATAACGCGATCGGTCAACGCTTTATCCAAATGTCTGCCGCTATTTCTCAGTGAGCGACCAACATGATCGAAGAGCTGAGCCCAACGTTTCCGGTCGTCGTTGGTCTTGTCATAAAAGCGCTCCAGCAGGCTTCCATCACCCAATAGAGGGTAAACATCCCAAAGGTAGTAGGTGAAAAGATGTTGGCCTAGCCTGTCGACAAGCTCCTTGCCGTTGTCTTTTTCTGCCGTCAGAGCATTCAGGTTCTCTATCGCGTATTCAAACTCACCCAGCAGGATTTCAAATGTCAGCTTGACCGGCCGGTTGAAGCGAATATAGCTGCCAAACGCATCCTGCCAAACAACTTTATTTCCTTGCGGGAAAAAGCTCTCTCGATGTTCAATTGCCCAATCCCTATTGAGGGCACAGAGGTTTCCGAAGTGCATCCCCAATAGCGCATGTTCAGGTCGGGACAAAGGGATTTCAGCATCGTCAGCTATACGCTTCGCGAGGATGTCGGTCACTTCTGGCAAATTATCTACTGGTAAATGACGGTGAACCCAGAAACCGAAATTGACAAGAGATTCGAGTGCCCGACTGCGGGTGTTGTTGATAGCCTCGGTGATTGGGTCATCTCGGTTGAGCAGTACAGGGCAGTCGTGGTCGAGCCGCCAGTCAAACTGACTGCACGCCTGTCGAAGAAGATCGGCAAGGCCGTCTCTTGCAGTAACAGGTGCATTCGTATCCTTGTTTACGCAGGCGTCGATAAAATCAACCACGGCCCGGCGTGAGTTGCCCCAGTCTGGATGGTTGCGTGATTCGTCTCGGGGCTCGGGTTGACCTTCCACACGTGCCGAGTCCGGATGCGACAATACCCAAGCACAGAACTCGATCCATTGGTCCAAGTTGTCAAAATTCTTCTCCTTGACGAATTCAAGCATGGTCTTGAGTATTGCGGCGACATAGATCGGTCGTGCAATCCTGTCACGGTTCGTCATCCAGAAAGCCATAAGCTCTACATCACGCACAATCTTGTCTTTGAACAGGGACTGAAAGACGCCAGCAAGCGCGGAGATATTGATCTCAATTAGCCAATTGTCCTTGTCATGATGCTCCTCGTCCCAGTTGTTAAGATAGGTCAGAAGCTCCTCATCAGTAAGGTTTTCAAGATCTTCGGCGGACTTAGGACTCCGATAGCTGACAATGCCACCGGTTACCTCGCCGTAGGGTGAATAGCTGTCATCGATAACAGCTTTAGACTGGGCTTCGCCTTCCAGCTCATCGAAATAACGCCGAACGTCTCCGCTTAGCAGTGCTGCAAATGGGCGTAACTGTATGCGATGGAAATAGCGCTGGCGTTGATGAAAAGCCTCATCGCTGTAACGCTCACCCATCCATTCACGAAAATCCTCTTTCGAAGGCCCGTTGAGAATGGTGCCGAAAATACCCTTTCGTTCGTCCTCACTGAGCAATCGGGGGCCGAAGTGTTCGCTGGCCTTGCGGATCATCAATTGGAATTCGTAGTGGTGCTCCCATTTTGAAAAATCATCATGCCCGAGGATCTCTTCGCGTATCCACTGGAGGGTCTGGTAACTCTGATGTGATGCGTAAAGGTGTTGACGCAGACGCTTAAACACCTCCCAGCGATGATTTCGTAATGCCTGATCCAGGGCGTCAATGGATTCCGGAGCTTTGTCATAGACCTGTTCACAGGCATAGGTCAGTGTCTGCACCAGGGTTTCCTTCACATCCTGATAGTCACGATCCGGTTTATCCAACCTCCGACACCAGATTTCCGAATAGTCCTGGCCTCTCCCTTTGTCGAAATCTTCCGGATCTATTCTCAGCCGGATCATGCTTGCCACCGCGTCAATCAAGAAGCGGGCAACCTGATATGGCTCATGCTCGGCCAAGGGGCGAACACCTTTTTCAAGGATTTGTTGATATTCCCATTGATCGAAACGCGGGATCGGTTCTAGCGAAGTGTTCAAATCTTCCGGGTTTTCTTTCCGTCGGGACCGCTTTTCCTGTTCACGAGGATCTCTACGGAACTCAACAATCTTGAGTAATAAGGCGGGTGCAACTTCGGAAAGCTGTGAATGAAAAATAAAAGGCTTCTTCAGCAAACTAATGATGAGTTCATGACCCCATCGGCAGTTTTCAATATAGGATGTAATAAATCGAGAAAATATTAGGACCGAGTCAGCCGAGTCAGCTTTTAACACAATCTTCAAGATTCCTTCCAAAACCCGAAAATTATTCGTATTCGGAATCTTTGAAATTTGATCCATTGCCTCAGCGGGCGCAGCGTCAAAAATGCGTATCAGATACTCGAGGGGTGGCCACCATGGAACAACATAATGTCCTCCCGTGGTCTGCTCTACGTCGGGCGGATTGAGAAAATATCCTCTTTCCGAAAGATGGTTTAACCAAACAGCGTCGTCAGCATTTTGGAAAAAGTAATCGTAATTAGATCCTCTGCTCTCCAACAGTTGCATGACCCGCTCAATTTCAATTGAAGTCACCTGGCTCCCGCGAGCTAGTATGGCCTTCAGTTCCGTCAGATCTTCGGTTGTAATGGGTTTAGTAAGATCAACGTCACCTGGTAATCTTTCTTTTCCTGACAATTCCGGTTGAAACGCCTCGATGTACTTTCCCAGATCAGGGAAATACAAGATATAGCGCCTGCTCGCGCAGGCTTGGCTAAAGTCATCATCAAAACCGATGACGGCAATGTTTGCGTGGTACTGCTTATGATACTGGTCCAGTGCGCTGATAATAAATGCGTCTGGAAATTCCTTCGGTTTACTTTTTGAGAAAGGAGGGAGGATTGCAAAATACCAGTCAACAACATCTTCCAGATTGCCTGCAATAGGTAGGTTCTCAACGACAAAATGCTCTTTGAAGGAAGACCATTGTCGTTTCATCTCTTCGATGCATTTCTTTTCCAGCTCTTTTTGGGACGGGAGATCAACAAGTGCCAAGTTGTTGACAGGGTATGCCCTATGAGCGTTTGTGACAGCATTAGCGGCCTTTTCAGCCTCTCGTTCAAAATGACGAAATAACTCGCGCTCCATAACCACCGGAATAAGCAGGCGTAAACCGCCTTTGGCAAATGTCCCCGTTAAGGCGGTAAATGCCTTTGTGTCAAGACGGAGCCCTTGTCTTTTGAAGAACTCAGTGTCGATATAAAGAGAGGTCGGAACATGTCTCATAAAATGCCTCGCCTCATCTCTATCGTTGTTATTGTATCGCGAGAGGTCTTGCAGTATGGCAAGGATATTATCATTGTAAAACGTCCTCCTTAGTAGCCTACGCCGTTTTTTTATGTTGGCAAATACCACTAGGTGCACCAGCTAGTCTGGCATTACATATAACGTTCAGGGGTTAGCGATGTCGGGCTTGTCCCAAGATGACTGCTCCCGATGTTGCTAACCCCTGATATCTGACCTAAAAGACAACCTAATCATCTCATAAGATTCCCACGAAGTAAGGGGAATCTTGTCTAATTAAATAAAAAAGCACTTCTACCGAGACAGCAAAAGGCTTTACTACAATCATAACTTACATTTTATTACTTTTTCTTTAGGCATAAATCATGTATCTTCTTGATTCTGCACAGAAGCTTTAACAGTGAATAAATTTATCTTCACAGATCATTATTGATTATTTCAATTCTTTATATATATTTATTCCCCTCAAGCAATATTTAAGGACGGTCGCCGGTTGAGAATTCCGAAACTCATATTACCTAAATATGGATAAGTTTAGCATTACGAAAAAAACAATACTTAATAACATAATGGGAAGCTCATTAAGGCGTATTTAGATTCCTAAGAAAAATTGCACTCAGAGTGTACTCACACTTACACTCCTATTGAGCTTTAATTTTTCACTTATCATTCCCATATACTCATTTAATGTCAATGCCTCTATATATTTCTCTTTGTGCTCCATAATAGTCTTAATTTCTTGCTTAGCTTCATCAATGGTTTTAAATCCAGTATAGGAAATATACATAGGTCGGTTATCAGTATCACCATATAGGACTTTTATTGTGCCATCTTCGCCTTCTTTAACCACCTTAATTATAGCATTAGATAATAAATTGGCCGTATGAACAGAAATTTTTTGACCATAAATTGTGTATTCTGACTCCCCAAGAAACGTTAAATCTATTTTACTTCCTACTTCTAGTTTATGAGCTCCCGATTCCATTGTCATTCCTGTGGATTCAGTTGCATTTAATTTTGCATTTAGCCGAATAACTTTTTTTTCAATGAGGAGTAAATAAAGTTCCTCTAATTCTCCCTCATCGTTTTCAGTATCGTTTATTTGCATAGGTTGAAAGGATAATTCAAGCTCTTGCTCTAACAAATACAATCTTTTAAAAAATGATTCCAATCCCAAAATAGATTCTCTCGTATTATATATTGGTTTATACCCATCGGACAAATCTTGATTGTCCTTATATAAAAATATTGTATCTAAAAGTGCTATGGCAGTATTGTAGTTCTCAACAATATCCTTGACTGTTTTTGCAAGATGGGGCTGCGTTCTATAAGTGAATGTGACATCGGAGGTATTCTTTATAAACACAATTTTGAAATACACAACTTCGTTTCTGTCAGTTTCAAGTATAATTTCATTTGTTGTTTGATAACGTTTAAATAAAACTGTCTTCTCACCATATTCCGTGTTCAATACAAATGGAACATCTTCTGTTGATGGTGCTATTATTAATTGAGTTAATCCTTTCTGTTCTAAAAACGGATATTCCATTTCACCATCTCTAACTTTAGTGGTCAATGAAGAAACACCCTTTACTTCTACCTCTCTCCCCTCATTCTGTACTATTTGTAGAGCTTCAAGAAATTTTTTATAGGATTCGCTATCTTGAAAGTGAAGATTACCTCCCAAATCGAACATTTTATTTGAAAAAATATCTTTTAATTTGTTTGACATTTTACCAATCCTTTCTGATTTCTTCCAGTACAAGAATTTTACTAATCAGAATATACTTCTGTATTAAGACCTGTAATTGATTATCAAACTGCTCATCTGGTATAGCCATAATCGTATTTATAATATCAATTCTTGAATGTAAATCAGGAACAATAATATATCGGATATCATCGTAATTATATTCTAGCCATAACGGTCTATATTTTTCTGTTGCTAAGTTATCATTGATGTCTATTATACCAGCACGAAGATTAAGTATATTAGGGTTGGCAATGATACGCTCTATTTTGGCTGCTGATAATACAGTCGGATTTGGGACATAGCGCCATTCTTTTTCATCGTGAAAGTTTTTATAAAATTCAACGCTTACATTTTCAGAATTATTGCGTTTAATCGTCCTCTTCATAATGCCACGAAGTGGTTTCGCAAACGATAATCGATTAAGAATATCCCTTACATATTCTTCTGGAATACTGTCAGCACTCAAAACACTATCAAAAATTTTAGTGAACTCTATTGTGTACAGAGAATTTTCGTTTAAATAGTGTACGGGCTGTAAACTTTTGTTTTCACCCCAACTTTTAGAAAAAGCAATAGCAAATTTTCCATAGTAGTCCGGATGAGTATTGTTCTTCGTGAGAATCAACTTTTCATCATCATTCAATGATTTATAGACTTCCCCGACCCCATTCAACTCAAAGTTATCTGTAAGTTTATGAAAAGGGATGTCACAAAAACATTTTTGAAGTATGGCTACTTCCTTAAAGCTAATGTCCCCAATATGAATATCAAGATACTCAATATTTTCCATACAATATCTTGGCACAATAGCTCTGTTTATCAATATGGATTTAAGATATTCGCTCTTACTCATAAAGTGAAATAATGTATTTGCACTTTGAGCATAATCATCATATGGTAACACAACCACTGGGTTCTCTGACATAAAATCACTCCAATATAGTTTCAACAACTACTTCATCTAATTGCAAAACATTCTATTACATCAACTGCCGATTATTAGCCTTATTGGTAAATGGATAATATGCAGTTCACAACGCGACAGTATTAACTCGGTTATAAATATAATCTCTTAGACAAATTGGAATTTGTCGTTATTTCCCTTTTGGATCGATCTTACCCTTAGTAACAACAACTAATGCAAGAGATAAAACCGTTCCGCAAACTGCAAGAACCGCCTTGCCTACATCTTTTATGCCTTGCGCTCTTTTTCCTCTACAATTTTCGCATAGTTTTTCTTTTGAACCTTCTGGAAGTGGTCTTTTGCATTTCTTACATTCCATAATCATTCACTTAATTCTCTAATCTTTCTGCAGCCGGTAGCGCCGCGATTTTTCTTTCTATCTCTGGTATAGTTTCCGACCAATAGTTTTCTGGAGAGTCGTCAATTTGGTCCAAACGTTCAACGAACCCGGCTTTATCAAGAAAAGTGGACTGAATATGCTCGCCATAGTATTTAAGACTTTGCTGCGCCGCTTCCATTTCGCCCATTTCTTGATATGCTACGGCTTCTACTAGAGATACCAAATTAATTGCATACAGGCTGTCACGTATTTCATTCATGCGGGAACTTATATCCTTTGGATGGGCACCTTTGATTATTTTTTCCCATATAGACACTGGTTGTTCTTTTATGAAATCCACATTTGCCTTTTGGCTTTGCATGAGAAGATTTCTGCTGTCTTCTGCATCCATCGCAATTCGAAGTAATGCGGCATTCTTCAACTCAAGATTTTGAAATTTTCTAACTTGCAAAAATTTCTGCTGGCAGCTAAAAGCTGTGGCAAGTCGGTCATATTCCTGACCAAGTCTAACATCCTCAACAGCCCTTTGTACGAGTTCTATTTTCTCGGCAATTTGAGCCATCTGTATCTGTGCGGAATAGTTTGTCATTGCCTGCCCGATTTCAGGTGAAATCTTTACATTCTGTAATGGGATATTCGAAACCGTATGTTTCGTGACAGGATCTACGAGTGTTGCCAAAAGAGAGCCGTCTTTTTTGGTCATGAGCCGGAGAGCACCAATAGCTATTTTTTCTTTTTGCTCGTCAGATAGTACGGCAGCTAACACCTCTTTGGGAACCGTTGCCTTAACAACATTTATAAACGCCGGAGCCGTGTAAAGCATTTCATTTATCTTCGCCAAAGCCTCATTGGCTCTTAGCATTAGTGGCTTTGCAATGTCTGGCAGTTTTGATAAATCTAACGACACTTCGCTATAGGCATCCATTTCTTCTATTGCATTACTTTCGCAAGTACCATCAATGATTTTTTCCATACGCTTAACCTCAAAACAACAAATTCCAGTTTATTTGTACTTCACAACATACAACGTAAGAGCAATAATCCGATCTATTATTTGTCCTTTTCCAAACCGCGCATGGATGCGCAGTTTCCTGCATGGTCTTTCGCCTAAGTCTGGCAGTTCCCGAAGCCATCAGTTTTCAGCGATTTCGAGCCTCTTTTTATGTTGATGCCCGTTCATTTAATGCAGTTCTTAGAAACGTTATGTCCCTGTTAATGTCTTTCGGCTTAATTGTGCTAAGGATATTTTGACCGACTTCTGGTGTCCAGTATATTTTCAGTTTTTCCCTTGCACGGGTAATGGCTGTGTAGAAAATGCTGTGGGTAATATGATCTTCGATTTCGTCCGTGATGACAATCTTTACGGAGTTAAATTCCAAGCCCTGTGCCTTGTGAATTGATACCGCATATGCAATTTGGAACGGCACAACAGCAGTTATCGGCACTTCACGGTTTTCATCGAATTTCCTATGGTCATCGACAGTAAAGCGAATCACCGAGCGTCCAACCGCTGAATTAGGTAAAAGTTCAAAATCGCAATCGCGAGCTTCCAAACCATTAATCGGCTTGTCCACTTCAATGTCAAATTGAATTTTGTCTTCGACGAGTTGAATTCCCGCCACCCAGCCTTTGATGTTGTTGTAAATTACGGGCTTGAAGCGCTCGGATTCATTGAACAGTATTGGATCACCGATTTTATACAGTTGAAGCCCCCAAGAAACAGCGGGGTTTGGATTAGCTTCTTGCAGAAACCGATTGATGTTATTTATTCCGTATAAGCCGTCATAGTTCAAGCACAGAATTATCTCTTCCGGTTCGGCGGGTACGAATATCGAAGCGTCAAGGGTGGCTGAATACTGGTTTCGGGCGATGGTTTCCACTATTCTGTCATCCATCCCGCGGACCCTATCCCATAGCGTTTGCAATTCCTCATTGTGGCTTCTGTACGGCTTGGTAAGTTCATATACGGAAGTTATCGGCACGAAACCTCTCGCGGCACTAAACCAGTTCCCAAATTCGATAGCTTCTATCTGATAAATATCGCCAACCAGAACAAGTAGGTCAAATTCTGCCTTTTCCAAAATGGTTTTCATATCGCGGTTATTGACTGTACTGCATTCATCAATAACCACAATGTCATATTTGATTCGGATGCTTTGACTTTTAACAAATTTCGTAATAGTCATAAAATCAGTATCGGCGGTTTGGACAGTAACCCTGCGTTTCATATTATCAACGGCAGGGTTTGTGTTTGCCAAGTACAGCTTGCTCTGGCTTTTGAACAAATTCGAAATATGATTAATGAGGGTGGATTTTCCTGTTCCCGCCGAACCGTAGATTAAGGCTACTGACGACTGAGCGAACATCTGACGCAGAGCCGCTTTCTTCTCTTCGCAATCAACAGGGTGTACAGCCGAAGCGAGCCAACCATCAACATAGCTGGTATAGTTCTGAACACCGCCAGCAGACAATTCAATGAGCTTCTTAATAATCTCGACCGTGTCATTTTCGTAACTACGTATGTAATAATGCCCGTTACGCATTTCTATTCGGCGTCCCTGATGACGTTCGTTATGGTATAGCTTCATATTGAAAATGCTGACGAGCGTATCAATGGCGCCAAATCGTTCAAGTTCCGCTCCTGGGGTATAAAGCTGCCCTTGCTTTTCTGAATTCACAAGCACATACCGTGCAAGCACTTCGTGCATCCTATTCGTTGCGTCAATGCAGTCAAACAAGTCACCAAGCCGAGGGTTGTGGTGCAAGAGTGAGGTGTTAAAGGGCATCTTTTCAAACGGAATGCAACCATATGCCAGATGAAGACCTGACAGCTTACTATTTTCATTATCAATCTGGTCTGTGATGATCTTATTGTTTAAATGATAGAGCAAGTACCGCAGGACATTGCTACCGGAACGGTTACTGCCGATGATTTGGCGGCAACGGTCGAAGAGGTCAAAAAGTCGGCTGACCTTTGCATTAAAGGCATCAAGAATCATAGTACGGATTCGTTGATAATACGCATCCTCGAAACAGAGCAGTTCAACAAGGTTAAAGCCTGTCCGTGTCAAGAACTGCATTAAGCCACGCCCCTCCGCGGAACCGGCATAGCTTTGCAGACTCTCCCCGAAGACGTTAGAAAATTTCTCTATCTCAATTGGACGGATTGCGACCTCCCAGTTAGCAATGATAAAAATAGGCATCGTCTTGCCGAGAATCGTAATTGTGTCCTCAACCGTCCACAGCTTTACAGCATAGTATTTTGAGATGTCCAACGTGGTGAAAGCGATAACCCGGTCAAACTTGCTCGCCTTGCCTGTGGCCGGGATAAAAGTGATTTCGTAATATATCCGCTGATTCACAAAGAACGGCTTAATCTTATGGATGTAGTATCGCGCATTTACAGACGAAGCCATGTCTGCACTGCGGTTTCTACGGTTGAGTATTTCGGCAATCTTTTCATAATACTCTTGCAGGTTTCTATCTGTGTTAAGTGGGAATTTATCGAGGTTCGTTAGCACTTCAAGCCCATACTGGGTTTTCAGATAGGCTTTGATTTTCAGCATGAACTCATAATATTTCAGCATTACGCGTTCTGAGTCTTCGGGGTCAAGCGTATAGTGCGAAGCAACTATCTGCAAATAGGCGTGAAACCGCCATAGGAATTTAAGCTGTCCCATTGTCTTTACAAAGTTGATAGCCTGTTCGATGTGCCGATAATCGTAAGTGGTATCATTAGCGTGGGCATTGATTTTGAACATCGTATGCTCGACAAACGTCCGCAGGTTAGACAGGATATCCTGCGAAACCGCTCCTCTGCCTAAGGCATCGAGGTTTTCTATATGACGGCAAATAGCAGCATCGCTTCTGAGAATCTGCTCGTCAATTCTTCGGATTGTTTCCGGTGTTGTAGCCATTTGTTCGCATCCTTCCTGTTAGGCTTTGCTCGCCGCTACCGTAACTTGTTCATTCATAGGAGCGGGAGCAGGAACTCACAAAATGCAAAAAGTTCGAAGATAATTGACAATACTGAGTGGCACCGTTTATCCGATCTTTTATTCTTTTATTGATGAACACATTTCTTATTACAACAAGGCTACATTAAGTAACCAACTTCCAATTATAGACCCTCATGTGGCACTTCGTGCCACACCATCAAATGAATGAAAACGTTGGAAAACGTTGGAATAAGAGAGTTGCCCACGAGAGATACTTTTGCTACGGATAAGGTCGAAATGTCTTGGTGCGTTTGAGCCCGATGTTATAGACTGATTAAGGCTTCCTGCTTGCACCACAAATTGTTGCCATGAGCACGTAGGGTAGATTAATACTTTACAGGAAGCCCGCCGTAAATTTAAATCATTGGAGGGTCTTTCAATGAATATTATTTACGAGCGTTGTTGTGATATGGATATTCACAAGAACACCATCGCGGCCTGTCTAATTACAGGTAGAAAGAAGGAGATTAGGAGTTTCAGTACGATGACTTCATCGCTTCT
>LOEW01000067.1 GCA_001516045.1 Desulfosporosinus sp. BRH_c37 | reverse complement strand
CTGGAATGCAAGAATTAGAAAAAATATTGTCTCGCTCAGATATTGAAAGTAATTCAAGAGAAACGGTGGAAATATCAAAAGAACTTCTTGCACAATGGGGCATTGCAACTGAAGATGATTTAAGTCGAGCATTAGCTAATAATATTCTCGGGGCAGATTTTATACATAACTCGAAAATCGATTTCGAAATGTTTAGCTATGTAAAAGAAATTCTCGCGCGTTCACAAAAGAACATTATCGAGTATTTAAGCAAACAACCGGAGTACGATGTTTCAGATTACATCGAAATAAGTAAAACGATTTTTATAGTAAAAAAACATAATACTCAAATTTACATAATTGCACGACCTTCTGATTATGGCCAAATAATTTTATATTATGATTCTGAGTTGGATGTTCTTGATTACGAAAAGGATTGCGAATTGTGGGTTGAAGATGGAGAAAGCGATCCGCAAAAAATTACATTTGGCAAAATATTAAAATTAACTGGCGTTAATAGAATTCCACTAAGGAGCTTAAGAGAAAAATGATTGACATTAATGAAGTGTTACAATTGTTGGAAGAACCGGCTTCGAAAAGTCTTATTTGTAGAGAACTAGAATTCAGACCACAAAATCTGGCCATGTTTATCGCTACTCTGTCAAACATGACAGATGAATACGGTTACATTGTAATCGGAGCAAGCAAAAATACAGATAAGTATTCTATTAATGGAATAAGTACTGGATTTAAGATAGATGAACCCATCAAACGGGCACTCGGTTTATTGTCTGAGCAACCGAAGATAGACTTCGGGTGCCTTACTATTGATGGTAAAAATATTTATGCAATCAAGGTAAAAAAGATTACAAACGACATTTTCTTCAAATCTACGCAGAATACTGAATCGCAAGCCGATTTATTTATTCGTGATCTTTACTTAGCTTGCATTAAGCTTCAAGCACGCAAGCTTTATGTTAATGTCACAGAAGATGAGCGAAACGACTTTATTGTAGATTTACTTGAAACAAACGGATACCGGCTAAAAGATCAAACTCGACGCGGAAGTTCTGCCGCAGGAAAATCGTCTGGCGAAGTTGATATTTTTGTTGAAAAAAATGGTATGCCGTTTACTATTATTGAAGCTCTTAATTTAGATAGCTTGAAAACTACTTATCTTGATACTCATCTTGACAAAATATATTATTATGACACAGCAGGGAATGCGTTCAATGTATGCTTGTCATATGTCAAAGTAAGAGATTTTGGTTCTTTTTGGGATAAGTATTGCGACCATGTTAAAAAGCACGTATACCCAGTAATGCTTATTTCGTCAAATATAAATGCTGATAAAGATTACTCATATTCTGACATCAGATTTATGACAACAACCCATAATCGTTCAGGTAAAACTACACATCTTTATCATATAGGTGTAAAAATACTATAATTACACATTCTGATAGAAAACTTATGAAACAATCTCTTTATTTGTACATTTGATCAAGAATAGAGTGGCAAAAGGAGTTTTTTATGAGTGAAAATGAATATGAATTTAATTTTACCATACAAGAACGAGAACGCTTATCAAAATGGAGGGAAGAATATAAAAAATTAATAGATGATAGATTGATTAGTCCATCCTGCATAGATATGTACCTATCAAACGAGATAACAAGTAATAAACTTGTTATTAAATTAACTGTAGATGAATTAAAATGTTTGGAAAGATGGCGAAAGATATTAAGGGGATACAACAAGTTAAATAATAGCGATATTGCGTTAATTTCAAAATTAGAGAGTTACATTACAATGGTTCAATTATGTGAGTGAAATTTACGTAACTGGCATTATAGAACTCAAATTCAGTAATTACTTGTAGATAAGCTTCGCATATCTATATTCCAATTAGGCTAATAATGTGATGTTGGCATTGTAGCATGTTATGGACATAATGTGATGGAAAAAGGGGAGTTTCATTTGAATGATGAAAAATGTCGTGTTCAAATAATGGAAGAGTTATTGACAAATAATCATTCTTGGGAGATTGAAGATAGTGATTTCATAAGGGTAAAAGATGCGTATAAAACCTGTTTAAGTTTACTCTGGGTAGAGGAAAAGTTTAACATAGTCAGTGATAACTTTTATGAATGGGAGCAAGAAATAAAAAACAGTTATGACTTTTTGGTAGAAAGTCAGAGTGATAGCCCAGATTGCGATATTATAATGAAAGAACATGGGACTAAAGAAATCATTATACTCAACAGAAGACTGTCTAATATTCTGAACAGCATAAGAATGTACCGTGATCAGGTGCTGCACGATTTATCTGCTCTTGAAAATGAACTTAAAATAAAATTTGAAAGTGAAACAAATCGCCAATACGATAAATCATTTTCATACCAATTGATGGAACTGGTGCGCAATTATATGCAGCATCAAGGCTTAATTATAGAAAGAATAACAGCAATAATTCCATTTAGTAGGGTAGTTAAAGGAGAACTCTGGTATTTTGTTGAATCAAATTATCAATCGCTCAAAAAGATTGATAAATTCAAACAAAAGATTAAATTAATGGGACATATTACTGATCAAGCTGAATGGATTAATTTGGTTGGCGTTCTTCGTGAATACTACAGTCAGATAATTGAATTGCATAATTACTTTCGAACGATTACGAATGAAATGTGTAATAATGCAATTACAGATATTAACAAAATTGTGATAAATATATACAAATTCTTACCAGTAAAGGTCATTGCTTTCTATGGGGAAAAGAATTCTGAAGTTTTTCAGGATTTTTTACTGCAAATGACTTATTTAGAGCGACTTAAAACATATCGACAAATAGACATTGAGCTTGATGTGACTAAATATTATGTTGGTAAAAAAATTTATATAGAGTCTGATAAGATTAAAGTTAGCAATTCGATAAGATGTAATATTAGATTTAATACATGACCAATTGCACATTATTCATATTTTGGGATAGGCTAAGGTGTTCCTTGAGGCTACCACAATTATAGTTGGTGCTATCGAAAGTGCGGTTACCCATCGAATTTTGGCGAATTATTTAATCAATAACAGGAGATAAGTACAAGAGATAATATACATTATCTCTTGAGTTCTTGTGTAACTGTGATAGACTATCTTTGGGAAAACCTTATGCTTTGCGGGTTCCAGACACAACGTCTGCAGCAGTCAGAGCCGCTAAATGCCTCAAAACTCAGGAGATAAGATTTTAAGCCCACAAACACAGGGGAAATCCTTGGTCTAACCAAAAGAAAAAGAGGGGATGTTTTTGTTACAGACATCACTGACCAACGTACCTGATTTAAGTACCTGGCTCGATTATCTCCGCCACGCTAACAAAAGCGTTCACACTCTCCGTTCCTATCGGCAGAGAGTACTGCGTTTTGCTGACTGGTTTGAATCGACAAACGGTGAAACCATAATCCCGGAGCACGTCACACCAACAGATCTGCGCGAATATAAATCCTACTTACTGATCCACATGAAGCGTGCTCCATCGACGGTCAATCTTTCCTTCATCGCGATTGCGAACTGGCTGGGCTTTAACGGACAGAATCTGCAAATGCCATCGAATGTGGAAGAGGTGCGCTCTGCGCCTCAAGGACTGGATCGTCTTGCCCAACGCTCACTTACTCGCGCAGTGGAACGTGAAAACGTACCGAGAGATATTGCTTTGATAACCCTCATGCTAAACACAGGCCTTCGTATCAGTGAAGTAGCCATTTTGGATATTGATGATCTCACCTTGGGGGATCGTTCCGGCAGTCTCAAGGTACGGCTGGGAAAGGGTGGTAAATTCCGTACCGTTCCCCTCAATAGCGACACACGGAAAGTCCTGCGCGACTATTTGAACGCTCGTACAAAAGGACCCGTGTTTATGAGTCAGCGGGGGAAGGGAACCAGTCGCTTAACAGCCAGCGGAATCCGGCAAGTTATCGACCGGTACGCTTACTTAGCCAAACTGCCCGAACTGCACCCCCACGCCTTGCGGCATACATTTGCACGGAATCTGCTAAAAACTGGTGAAGGGCTGGAGATGGTTGCGGAAATCCTAGGGCACAAGAGTTTGAATACGACAAGAATATACACTCTGCCGTCTGAGCGGGATAAAGCAAACGCCGTGGAGAAGTTGTCGCTTAGACATTAAAACTGAATCGGCCATAAAGAAAAACAAGAATGTGAATTCATTCAGGCAAGAAATTTGCAGAGCATTTCTGATGTAAGTTGTTAACAGGGACTGAAATTTCGGAAATGTTCCCTTGGACGATGCACGTTGAGACCTGTGTACTGCTATATCACAAGGATTATACGGTAGGGGAAATGAGCAAGAAGGTTACGGTTGAGGTTGGGATGAATAAGTAAAGTAGAATAATCCACTCATATTAAAGGGCATCTGCTAATAAGGCAGGTGCTTTTTAATATGGGTGCATTTCAAAATGCTGACTAGCAATAAGTAGCCATCCATGAGAAAATAGGACAGTGGAAGGATCATTCGCAAGGTTATTGCAAGGTATACGGAGAAAAGTTTGATATATAATTTGCTAGATAGGAGGGGTACTCAAATTGAAGGCATATGAAATTACAATATCCCTTATTGAATCTAATCCATTAATTTGGCGTAGGGTTATCATTCCTGCCGATGTTACCTTTCGAAGATTACATGACACGATTCAATTTTCAATGGGTTGGCATGATTATCATCTTTACGAGTTTGGATTCCCTGATAAGAAGCTGAGAATAACGAACGATGACCAAGCCTATGAGGAATATAAGTTTTATACTGCAAAATACAAAGGCAAGAAGTTGAGTGAGCTGGATGATCCCCATGGATTTATATTAAGAACCCTTGAAACTACCATCAAACAGCCCGCGAGAATTAAAATAGATCAATTTGTAGAAGATTACGCGACCATTCCTTATGTATATGATTTCGGAGATGATTGGAAACATGAGATTGTATTTGATAAAGTCATAGACGATTATCAATTCGGATATCCGACGTGTCTTGCAGGAGAAGGGAATTGCCCACCCGAGGACGTCGGTGGCTTGAGAGGCTATGAGGATTTTCTAGAGGCGTGGAACGACTCGAACCACCCAGAACATCAGGAAACGCTGGATTGGGCTAATGGACAGCATTATCGAAAATTTGACATTGATTGGATTAACTATCTGTTAAGGTCTTGCCTAAAGTTGAAAAAGGTAAAATAAGCGAACAACATAAATGGAGCATCTGCTGGATCAAGGCAGGTGCTTGCTTGCTTTTCAGACACATTTTACGCAATAGTTATATTTCCATTTATCTCATACAGGAATGCTAAAATGGGAGGAATATTTAGGAAGTATGTAGAATCTTACAAGTATAAACTTAATGGAGTGGTAATAATGCCAAGACAGAGCAAGGGGTCTAAGCTTTGTAGCGAATGGGAATTGGTGGCAAATCAATGCCTTTATAGTGAGTGGGGTAATTTTTACGGACTTATAAAATCGTATCCTGCTGCACTATTAGATTCAAACGGATACTTATATTTAGAATCTCCTGATGCCCTTAATATCCCTGGGATAAAAATAGGAAAACGCATAAACGTACCCAAACGTATTTCTAGTCTCCCTGGATATGTAAAAATGAAACAAGAAAATATTATTGACTCTCAAGATGTTAATTATTTGAACATGGATGATATAGAATACAAAGATGAGTCACTTATAACCAAATTACAATGGAAAGAAATTTTACAGAATAACGAAATAGCTCATGAGCTTGATATTAAAACTCTTCTAGTTGTTTTTAACAGTTTACAACATAGATCAACTGCAACTGAAATAGCAGAAATACTTGGAGAAAAGGACTTTCATATTATTTCAGGTGGGAATATGAGTTTTTCGAGGCGAATATGCAAAAATCTAAATATTAAACCGCCTAAAAATAGTGACGGTGGCAATAGATGGTGGACTATTCCGTATTGGGGTTCTCAAGTGGGCGATGGAAAGTACTATTATATTTTGAGACCAGAACTAAAAGAAGCAATTGAAGAATTAATTTCAGAAGGACAAATAAATAACATTGCACATGAGGTCATCACAATAGCGGAAGAAATATCAGAAAAGGAAGCTGTACATTTATTTGAAGGAGCCAAAAAACAGATTACGGTAAACGCTTATGAGCGAAATCCACTAGCAAGACGAGAATGTATCAAGAAGTATGGGTATAAATGCTGCGTATGTGATTTCGATTTCGCAGAATATTACGGGGATATTGGTATAGGATTCATTGAAGTTCACCATTTGAAGCCACTGAATGAGATTAACAAGCAGTATGAAGTAAACCCATTAAACGATTTAAGACCGATATGCCCTAATTGTCATTCAATGTTACATAGATCTGGTCTTGCAATTGAACAATTAAGAGATACACTAAAAAAGCGATAGAGTGTCACTTATATTAAAGGGCATCTGCTGGCAGGTGCTTTTTAATATGGGTAGCCTATATAGACACCGGGCTTTTTGTTTTATTCTTGGATTATATTTGCTTTCTTGGAAGGAAATAAAGGTAAGATGTAGAATGTTGCATATTGAGGCAAAACCTCTCGTGATAAGGTAATCTAGAGTTAGTATTTAAAATCTTTATTATTAAAGAGATATTTGCGACACTAGTTTTGATTAAACCAGCGTGTGGAGCGTTATAGGGGTTTGCAAAATGTGTCCTCGTAACATCTTATGTTTAGATTCAGAAAAATTGAGAATAAATTTACTTACTGAAAAGGTGGGAGTTTAGTATGAGTTATATAGACATGACTATAAAAGATATCGTTGGGAAAATCGGCAATAATGAAATTTACCTTCCTGCTATTCAAAGAAAGTTTGTTTGGAGTTATGAGCAAATAGAGAAACTATTTGACTCAATTATGCTCGGCTATCCAATAGGAACATTCCTATTTTGGAAAGTTGAGAAACCAAAAACGAATGATTATACTTTCTATAAGTTTATTCAAGAATATCATGAACGAGATAGCTTAAATGAACTTGCACCCAAGCCTGAAATGAAAGATGTCATAATTGGGGTTCTAGACGGGCAGCAAAGGCTAAGTTCTATGTATCTAGCCCTTCAAGGAAGTTATGCATATAAAAAACCACGAGCAAGATGGGATAACGATGATGCATTTCCTAAAAGACTTCTTTATCTCAATCTACTTAGAAATCGCCAGACAGATGACGAAGATAGTATAACCTATGAGTTTAAATTTTTAACATCTGAAGATGCTAAATATATAGATGAAAAATGTTTCTGGTTTCCTATAAAGGAAGCTTTAAAATGGAAAGAAGCAAACGATTACATAAAGTATGCAACAGAGAAGGGATATCTCACAAACGGAATCTTTATTGATATTTTGACTACATTGTGGCAAAGAATTACACAAAATAAAATTATCAATTATTTTGAAGTCGTAGCGGATCATCTAGATGATATTTTAGATATTTTTATCCGAGTTAATAGTGGTGGAACTGTACTATCCAAAAGTGACCTACTATTTTCCACAATCGTTGCTAATTGGGAAAAAGCTAGAGAAGAGATAGAAGATCTTTTGAAAAATATAAATAGTAAAGGCGATCAATTCAATTTTGATAACGACTTTATTATGAGGACGTGCCTAGTCCTTACTGATAGTCCTGTATTATTTAAAGTACATAACTTTAAAAAAGAAAACGTTTTAAAGATTAAGGATAATTGGTTAGCTATTAATAATGCAATTAAGACAACCGTGGACATAATTGCGGAATTCGGATTTAGTCAAGAAAACTTAACATCGAAAAACGCAATAATACCAATAACTTATTATGTATATAAAGGCGGAAACTTAAATGATGCTAATAAAAACTCAATAAGAAAGTACCTTATTGCAAGCTTGCTAAAGCTGGTGTATGGGGGGAAAGGAGACCAAGTTCTTGAAACCATCAGAAATGTTCTTAGAAAAGAACAATATGATGGTAGCTATGTCCTAAGGAGTAACGATTTTCCACTTTCAAAGCTATATTCATCTAAACTTCCCGCAGAGAAAAGCCTATTATTTACAGATAAAGATATCGACGAGCTTTTTGAATATAAAAAGAGCCCATATACGTTTATGGTTTTATCATTACTTTATCCTAATCTAAAACTGGGACAGGTAAAGTTTCACCAAGACCATTTGCACCCCGCAAGTTCTTTTACAGCTATGTATCTTAAACAAAATAGTATTCCAAATATAAAATGGTCTGCTTTTCAGGATGCAAAGGACAAATTAGCCAATATTCAGTTATTAGAAGGAAATGAAAATGAATCAAAAAGCAAGATACCACTAAAAAGATGGTTTAATAGTAACATCGTAGATAAAGCAAACTATAAATCAGTGAACTTCATTCCTAATGTTGATTTGGAACTTTTAAACTTTGAATCATTTATTGAAGAAAGAAAGAAACTAATGGCAAAGAAATTCGTAACTATTCAGGTACCCAATAATAGTGAATACAAAAAAGGGGTGCAAAGCACCCCAGGTGTGAGAGGGTTTCATCTAAGATCAGTACTGAGGGAGTATAGAATCACCCTCGAATGCCGCCCGAATGCCCTCCATGACGGAAAGCGAGTGTTTTCTCAAGGTGGAGATAAACCCTCGTATTCGACAAAAAGTAATAGCTCCTTGTTTACTGCGAAATGTGCCTGAGATCTTTTGTTGGACTTTCATCATGCGGACATCCCGTTCGGCCAAATTATTGTCAAAGGGAACACTGCAATCATGCATAAAAGCGAGAACCTCTTTCTGATGTACCGCTAAACGGTCCAGCAAGTTTTTAGCTTTACTTTGCTTGACGCGTCCCCGTTTCTTCACGGTTTGGGGTTGTGGGGGGTTTAAGCGTGCATCCTCCGCGAGTCCCATCTCAAGGACTCTATCGTAACGCTGGATAAACGTCATAACTTCCGTTCCCTCTAGGCTATCTGCTGAATCTTTCTTCTCCCATACTCTCTTTTTCATCTCTAACAGCAACTTGCTCATCGTGTTTGCCCACGCCTGACCTTCTTGCTCAAAGATGAACGTGAGTTCTCGCAAGAGATGTGCATTGCACAGAGCATGGAGGCATGGATATTTCCAATAGGGACCCCAGGCATCATGAACTGCAATTCCGAAAAACGAAGGAATAATACCCGCCGCAGCCATTCCTTCTTGTCCACGCTTCGTCTGCACAGAGTAATGGGTGCACTCGCTCGTGCTGGCAACATGGAGCCAATGCAATTTCCCTTCAACTCGAACCCCTGTCTCATCAAAATGGGTGACAGGGCTGGCTTGGATTTGTTTTGCGAGGTCAGTTTCTACCTCTTCCAACTGTTCGAAAAGAACTTCATTCGCCTGAATAACCGTCGCTTGGCTAATGTCCTGGTTAAAGAGATCACGGAAAAATAGTCGAATTCGATCATACGGTAGCAGTTGAAATTGACTGAGATAAGACATCATGGATTTAACGCCCGTCCCGTATTGAACGGGTGCGGTCACGTCTGAAGGAAAGTCACCCTTGTTGAGGCAACCACATATTGGGCAGGTTTTCACTTCTATTTGGTGTTCTATTACCTCCATTGTTTGGGGTGGAATATCCCATACCTGTCGTCGTTCCCGACGCATGACTTCGTTTTCTTTGAGATCATGCCCGCACGAGCAAGTTAAGACACGATGAGGAATTATATGATCAGGCTGATCGGTCATCGAGAGAGTACGGCCTGGATGCCCTTTTTGCCCACCCACGGGATTCTTGCCTTTCTCACGCAAACTTTTCGGTTGTGGCTTTTTGAATCCATCCGTGGAAGGAGGTTTGCTAGAGTTGCGGCTGTTTTTATTGACTTGGTCCTCCAGTTTTTTAATGCGCTCTTCTAGTCGTGCGATGATCGTAAATAAGGATTGCACCAATTCGACGACCGCCTCCGGACCCTCTTCATACACTTTAAGAATATCTTCACGGTTCATGACAGAGCCTCTCCTTTGCTTTTTTCGTCAGGGGATAAAGATAGACATCTTTCACGGGAACAGTCAGTTTGCTGTATCGGTCATTGCGGCTACGTCCTTGGGTTTGTCCTACACACTGCCAGTTAGCCGCCTGATAGCAAGTACCGTGAAACCGATCTTGTTCTACGAACGTTTCAAGCATGACAATAGGATGACTATATTTCTTCATCCAATCATCGCTAATACGTCGAGAGGTTCGTCCGAGTACATGACTTGCGAGATGGGGAACCTTAACCCAAGGGAGTATAAGAAATCGTGTGTTACTAGTGATGAGGTGCAGGCGCTCCTGACGCGTTTTAGAGTTCCAACCAATTTCTTGATCACGACCCGCCACCTTCCAAGCGGCTGAACCAAAGAGTAAACAGGCCAGTGGGCGACGGTAGCAATCGTAGACAATATATTTCATATTTTCACCGACTGTACTGCCGAATCCGAGGTAATGGTACTTTGCCAGTAAATGATTGAATAACCTCAAGGTTTCTGAACTCTGAACAACCTCAATGTTAAGTGGAGTTAGATCCTGCAGTACACATTCAATGATAGTGGTGGAATGCTCGATGGGTATGTGACCAATAAATGCATTGTTTCGTCCGGCAGTTCTGCGTTCTGGAAGTTGCAGGTAACCACGGCGTTCTAGCTTAAGCAGCATCGTACGACAAGCCATATCTTTGAATTGGCCATTAGCAGCTACCCAGTTCCAGATAACACAAATTTCCTGAGACAATCGGGTCCGATGCCAATCCGGGTTATTATCCATCAGTTCTCGGATCCATTCAATATGTTTTTCAGTGAGTAGTCGCCCCTGAATCATTACTTCCATCATAATCCCATTCTAAATGAAAAGCCGCCCAGAGTCCAGTTTTAAATTACTGAGCTCGTAGGCGACCTGAATAGTTACAGAAATTCAAGGATATCATCATGAACTAGAATCTAATTTGCTTTGTATTTGCAATATAGTTGCGTGTTATATTCGGAAGTATGATTCTGCATTGAGGCAATGAATGTAAGCAGGGCTTTCTCCTATAATCATGAGGTGTAGGGACCTTTTTTCTCCCCGATCACCTTTATCACCATGTTTAGCCGTCAATTTGGAATATAGTTCTCGTCAGTGACGGCCTTATTACGTTGCGATTAGGAGATAAATGACAAGTCTTTTTTGGTTGAAGTGTGAGTAACATATTTTTGTCAGTGGTATAGTGATACTTAAGGCAAAGAAAGGGAGGGGTTATATGAATAAAATAACCCTGTTAAGGTATACTCCTCCCCATCTCCCTTTTGAAGAGAGGAAGCGATTTATTGAGGGAGGATCTCAAAACAATGATTGAAGAAAATACAGTAATAAATGATGAATTTGAAATCCTCAGAAAATTAACATTAGGAGAATATTTTAAAATCCGCGGATTAAAAAAGCAAACAATTATATTTAATAGTCAGACGAGAGTTACTGATTATCATTTTAATAGAGGTAATATGTATTTGGTAAATAATATTAGAGGTATTCGGCAACTATTAACAAAAGATGAACAGATTAAGTTATTTCGTTCATTTTCAAATGGGGATTTCGAAACTGCCAATATGTTAGTTGAACTAACAGGTAGTTTTGAGTGTTCTAATATAGAATATATTACTAACGTTCCCTATATTATACATTTTATTGATATCACAAAATCTGTAGGAATTGAATTTCCTAAAAGTGTTATAGAAGTAATTCGTGATTTTCTTCTGGGAAAAAGAAACTACGGAGTTTCAATAAATCACGAAATAGTTAAAACAGATGAAGGGACGTTTGTTTTTTACGAATATGATGAAATATTTCAAAAGTATATAGAAAAGAAATTGAAGCGAAAAAGATTGTATGAAGTAACTTTAAATAGAGAAAAAGAGAGACAGAGAAGATTAAGAGAGACAAAATTAATTAAAGGGAAAGAATTGTTATTAATTGAGTCAACTGAACTCGATAATGATATATATACTCTTCTTGATAATACTGAAAATTTAAGAATTTCTATGATTCAACCCCAAGACAAATCACATGAATCCACAATTAATAATTATACAACTCCAAATAATTCAATTAGTAATAGAGGCAGCTTAGAACCTGAGAAGAAACTTAGGTCTGTCATAGCAACCAGTAGAAATCTGTCAATAGTAAAATTCCTCAAAAATCTATACAAAGACAAATGCCAAATATGTGGCGAGACAATTGAAGTATCTCCTAACAGCTTTATGAGTGAAGTTCATCATATTAAGCCATTAGGAGTATATAATGGGCCTGACGTAACGGAAAATGCGATAGTTTTGTGTCCTAATCATCATACCATGTTTGATAGAGGCGCAATCACTATTGATATTGATCAGAAGATCGTTATTCACTTTAATCCAGAGAATCCTTTGAATAATAAGCATATTGATTTGAAGCATAAAATTAACGGTAGCTATATCGATTTCCATAATCAAAACATTTTCATTAACTCCGCAGAATATCAAAACCGAGAAGAGATGATTTTCGCAAAAGATGAAATAGCAGTCACTGTTCAAACTGTAGATTTCGGAAATATTGTTACATTGCAGGATATGGATACAAGCGAATTATTTGATATTAAGCTTGAGGATAAATTCAATAAGGATTTTATGAAGCCTATTGAAAAGGTAATACTGCGAAAATGTTTGAATGACATTGTAAGATATGATGCTTTTCGATACAAAGTAATAGATATTTGTATTCAATAATTGTAAGAAATTGCCCTATTGATCACAGGAAATAATTGGAGTAATATAAATATATTAAAATAATTTCCACTTTTGTATTATTAAGAGGGGGATTTATATGGGTACAAATTTACAGGAGGTAATCGCGGAGTTTGGCTGTACTGTACTTAACTATACTAAAAATAAGATAGTTGTTGATCATTTCTGTAGTGAAGAAAGGTACAACAATTTTTCAAATGGCTTTAATTGTCGAGCAGGGATGGGGCTATTTGATATTGATGAGGTATTACAATTTAACAAAATTAATGATAATACATTGCTTGTAATACAGAACGATGGGATTGAAACTGCAAGATATAAGTATGTAACTATTTTTAAGGCAACAATGGAATATAAGGATAAAAAGGTAAATAAATCCTTAACCTTTAGAATAAGACGGAATGAGTTTAATCCTATTATAAATTTTATAGATACGTCAGGTAATTCTTTAGATTTTAAGAATGTAAATGCAGTTAAAAATCACTTAAGCGAAAAATATGGGGCAAATAAATTAACGGATTGGAGTGTTTCTGTTGGATAGGATGCTGTTAATAGACCTAGAAACACAAAACTTCCCAGTAGAGTCAGGCATATATGAAGTAGCCTGTTTAGTGGTAGAAAACTATGAGGTTGTGGATCGGTTATACTTAGCTAAAGAGATCTCAGGATACACAGGTGAAAAAAATTATGGGTTTGGATTTCATGATATTAGCGAGGATGAAGAACACATAAGAAGGTTTAAGGAGTTTTTAATCAAATACCCTTACCCCATAGTGGCTCACAATTGTCCATTTGATAGGAAATTTCTAGTATATTACCAATGGATTGCAAATGATTATCCAGCATACTGCTCTATGAGGGCTATAAGAATGGCGGACAACACACTTGGAAGTTATGCCCTACATAATCTAGTAAAACATTATAAAGTATGTAAGAGAGTCGAGCATACAGCAATGTCTGACATCGACAATGTATTCAAGATACTTAAACTTGTAAAGCCTCAAACATGGCTACCTGTTGGTACTCAATTAAGAAGCAAATGGAACGCTAATAAAGTGAAACCAAGAACATTGGAAAGTATTGACTTGAACATAGATACTACTAATATACTTGACGGTGAGTTTGTATGCTTTACAGGTAAGAGTGATTACCCGAGAAATACTATGCTTGAAATCGCAATTAAAAATGGTGCAGAAATGTCAAATAACATTACCTCTAAAACTACTATGCTTGTTGTAGGATTAGATGCTGGAGGCAAATTAGATAAAGCCCAAGAAAAAGGTATCTCAATTATATCTGATGATGAATTTATGCGAATGTTGAACCTCAAAGGAAAAGATATAAGTGCCTAGCCAACGAATAAAATATATAGCTTTGGAAGATCAAAGATCAAAGAAAGGGTTCGTGCCCTAACTACCCAGAAATCATGTATAATATTTCGCAATAACACTTAATATCTTGGCAGAAGAATCTGCTAAATAT
Source organism: Desulfosporosinus sp. BRH_c37 (assembly GCA_001516045.1). Lineage (GTDB taxonomy): Bacteria > Bacillota > Desulfitobacteriia > Desulfitobacteriales > Desulfitobacteriaceae > Desulfosporosinus. Next base: position 502 of record LOEW01000067.1, on the reverse strand, counting down.
TGTCTGTCTTGTTGGTTAAGTCTTTTGTTTATTAGTGAATCGATATCCATTGATATTTTTCTATTATCTAAATATGCTGTGAAAATAAATTCTTCCGAAGTTATATCTGTATAATTGCTTAATATTTTACATATTCCATCACTGAAAGGAAGTAGAATTTTCTCGTCTTCATTTTGAACATAATTCTTTTTTGGATAATAATACCTAAAGTTCAGATTTCTATTTTCAAGTACTTGGACTGAACAAATTTTCATTCTATCCATATAAAGCTCCATTCATTAAATAAACTAATTCATTTGCGACTCTTATAACTAGAGTTATTTGCATAAAGATCCTACCTTTTAATATCACTAGCGTTGCATAAATTTGATGATCATTTGTCAAGTTAAGCCTCGCCAAGATATTTAGTGAAAAACAGTGAAAATTGAAGATAATGTGCCAAAATACCTGTATTTTAGTATAAAAAAGCCTTATAATTAGAGGTGGAGTAGTTCTTGTCCAA
>LOEW01000066.1 GCA_001516045.1 Desulfosporosinus sp. BRH_c37 | reverse complement strand
TATTCTTCAAAGAGCTGCATCAGCCTGTTGGCTGTGCGCTGGGAATAGCTAACCGATTCGACCAACCATTTTCCCCATTCTCCATGCGGGAGCAGAGCCTTGGCCTCCTTCAGGCGCTTGCCGACCTCGATAGCATTGGTAAGCATGATTTTACAAGTCTGTTGTTTGATTCTATTAATCTCAGCCGCGATGACAAGTGGCGTACGTTCAATAATTGGTTCAATAATTGGTTCATTCATTTTGATGCCCGCCTTTTTGGTAGCTTTAATTACAGCATACGTTGACGGGCTTCGGATGGTGAAGGCTTGACTATAAACCTATGAATCTGATGGCTTAATGTAGTGAATAGATCACAAACCCCGGTATCGATTCCTTCATCTTCCAGACAATACTGATAGGTGCCGAACCATAGTGACTTTGAAAATCAAGCAAATCCATCAGTTCCTGGTAAAGCCGCGGATCCTTAATAACCCAATATATCGCCTCTTCTATAAAAGCAAACCTCTTTCCCAGATCACTCAGCCCATTGCCCCAAAATATAGTGAAGCATGGTTAGCATTGTCCGTTCCCCACTGGTTAACAAATGCCCTGAATAACCTTTACCTAAAAGAATTTGTTGCAATAGAAAGGAACTCCCCGCTATTGGCGTTTTGCCTCGTTCGTTCCAGGGTCAAATAAGTCCAGTATCAGAAAGACATTGTCAAACTCTCGGCCTTTAGCCTTGAGAATGGTTGACACAAAGATCGTTTCCATATTTTTTCGCCAACGAAATCTTCTAAACAAGAATTCACGGTACAATTGATGTATGTGGAACCAAGAGTGAAGGGGATTTCCTTGATTCTAAACTTAACGCTTTTTCAGCTGAACGCATTTATCAAATTGACTAAATGATTATATATGTAACTGGACATTTGCCTATATCCAGTGTCTTTTGGATGAAGTCCATCCGATAATATGGCAGCTAAAGCAGTTTGATTTGCAGGAAAAGCACTCCACACATCTAATAAGTATACACCATTATTATTAGATACCGTAAAAATTGTAGTTCTAATACCTTTAAATAAGGATTCATCGGAAGATACCATAGGGGGTTCAACTATGCAGAATATATCTGCATTTGGCGCTTTCCTTTTAATAAGCTGGATTAACTGTGTGTATTTTAGGTAGAACTGATTAGGCGTGTAATAGCTTCTATCGTTTCTTCCAACACAAATAAATATAACGTCTACAGTGTTGTCTATTTCTTCAGCTCTCTGCAAACAATAATCTACAAGGGTCCCTGATGAAGCTTTGTTAATCCAAAGTATCTTATGTGAATACATTTTGGTCAAAAATTGATTGAGATCAGAATCCCATCCCGTTGTTGAGGGATTCGAAGCACCTCGACTAGCCGCAATTGAATCCCCTAGAATAACAGCGTTAATGTTATTATTTTTTAACTTTAAAATACCCGTTAAGGAGTGAGTATTAGTAACTGTCGAAGTAATCACAGGACTTTGTGCACCTTGTACTGTCTTTGGAATGGCAAAACTTGTCATGGCGAATATTGTTACAGTTACAGTTAAAAATATTGCTACTTTGTTCTTCATGTCTTTCTCTCTTTCGGTTGGTAAATCGACATTTTGATGCATAGTCTGTCAAAATATTGAAAAATTGCTTTTTAGTACTTGATAGCTGAAGATAGAAATATATATATACTTGCCCCCTTATTACTCCACACTTAATAATCTCACAATCCCTTGGCGAAGTAAGGGAAAATTTGTCTAAAAAATTATTTAAATGGCGTCAATTTAATGATAAAATTCTCGTCATACTTTATGCTTGAAAACGATTTTTAAGTATCCCTATATACGTTACATTGAAAAATCCCTGGAACGCCTTAACTGGCATCCAAGGATTTCTTGTATTCAAGGTTAATTCCAACCCCTCTGAATATGACATATCGTCTCATACCGACTAGGATGACACATAGTGAAACATCTCAAAGCGCCTCTGTCTCATCGAGTAGTGTTCGACAATTATGTTCTTGTGTCAGAAATGTATTAAACGCTATGCAACGGCGCGGATTCAATTTGTGAGGTTCATAAATTGAATGTGTAGGGCATGCTTTCATGTAGGCGGAACATCCCTCTGGACAACCGACCTCAACAGTGGTACTGTCATATTCGAGTTCCTTATCGACTACGAAGGATGTAAGGTAGATAAAAGACCCTATACCTTCTGCATATGCAAAATTGTTTCTACCGGAATTTACTATGCCTGCAGAACACGTATCTTAAGTTACAAACTTACATGGTGCATTTTAAATAAGCATGGAATTGATTCAGAGAGACTATCTTCCCCCCGCCGACTCTCCCCGTAAAGTCATGCAGGTACTAGTCGCAAAGGCTACCAGACTGTTTTCACTGTCAGTTACTTCACATTTCAACAGACCAATCGTCTTTCCATTTTTGATAACTCTGCCTTCGGCTCTTATTAACCCCTCCCACACCGGCTTTAAATAATTTATCTTCAACTCTATAGTGGTAAATGATTCTCCTTCTTCAAGCGTAGTGTAATACGCCGCACCCATGGCTGCATCAGCGACATCGCAAATAACGCCTCCGTGAAGCGTACCCATTGGGTTTCTATGCTTCATTTCCGCTTCAAGTTCCATAACCGCATGACCCTCGCCCATTTCAACTAAGTTAAACCCTATTAGTTGAGCAATAGGAAAAATGGGCATGTTCTCCACAACCGAATCTTTTCCTATTATTTTAATCATTGCATTCATCTCTTTTCATTATTTCTTGGATTTGCAATTATTCTACATCAGCATTCTTCGGGCGGTTGAAGACACAGCTTGTTCCGTTACGACTACCGAAGCACTTACTACAAGAAATACATTTTGCACGGTCCAGATCGCCACTTTGCCAACGGTTTATTAGATTGCTTTCACGTATAAGCGGTCTAGAAAGGGCAAAGTAGTTACCGATGTAAGACCTGTGATAATTGTACCGACTCCACCCTTGGCCAAATTCTCATATGCCTGAAATAACTCTTCCGTCATATGACCGCGTACATCGGCTAAACCATCATAAGTAGCTGAACGGAAAAATCGGTTCTTCATTTTAATCCCGGCAAACGGTGTTTGGTCGAATAAAAATTTCATTTAATTCCACTTCCTCAATTAACTTTGATTACTTATATTCATCGAATTGATTTCGAGTAGGCTGCCGAAGACTAGAGAGCCACGCTTAAACTTGGACTTTCGCAACTTGATAAGACTTTAAATGCTAAAACAATTATAGACTTTGCATCAGGTAGAAACTTCGTGATCTCATAAGATTTTGGGCTGTTGTAAATAACTTACTCCTTTCACATATAGATTTGCTTTTGATACCAGTCGCACCCGTTATAGTAAAACCTCTCCCCTTATTTACTTAATAAAATGTCTACAAATTAATTGTATACGAACATTCTGAATAAATTTTTTTACTTCTCCCCAATTTTGTCCAACATCCTTGAAAAGGTCGCGAAATCCTCACTATCAAACTGGTCTCTAATTTCATTATCAAGTGTCTCTGCCAGACGTCGAAATTCATCGCGATGCGACTTGGCCTTTTCCGCAAGAAAAACCAGTAACGATCGCCGATCTTCAGGATCGTCCCCTCTTGTAACAAACCCTTGACGTTCAAGTCTATCCAAGATTCCGGTGAGGGTTGCTCCGTCCATACTCAGTTTTTGGGCAAGTTCTTTGAATTTAATTCCATCCGTTTCCCAAAGGGAACTTAGTACGTAAAACTGAACTGTGGTTATCTCCAAAGGAACTAGATTCACCTCGTAGTAACGCTGTACCTTTCGCATAGCTCTACTGAGTTTAAAGCAAATATAATTAGAAGGGGAAAAAAAAGACATTGTCACACCTCGTTTGTTTGTATACAAATATTATAGTTCCGTAGGATGCTGATGTCAAACTAAAATTGACTTCTAAAAAAGCTTTCATCGTGAATTATCCGAGAACAGATGAGTTCTGTGACCTTGCTCGCGTTACCGGAAAAGCCGAACGGTATTAATTACAAAGGGGAAGAACCAGTGAAAAACACTTCCTTTATTTTGCTCACTGGAGACTTTGGTTTTACCCAAAGAAGCAATCAAGGATATCCAGGTGGATATGACGATTATCAAAGGACAAGTAACCTGGGAAAGAAGATGATCTGTTCATCCAAGCTGTTCTATCTCCTGCTTGACCCAGTGCGTACTGCCTCGAGCACATCGCTGATACAGTGCATACGAAATTGAATTCGGTGCAGAAATGTTTCAGCCCCTGTCTATCCAAATTCTAAAAGGATTTCGTCTGTCTGATGTATATGGGAATGGATTTTCAGATGTTATCACCCCATCTTTTCAAATTTTTTACTTCAATCCCTAACAAGTCCAGGGCCCTTCCCACACTGTGGCTGACAATATCATCCAGATTTAATGGTTTGGTATAAAAGGCAGGCACCGGCGGCATGATGCTAACACCGAGTCTGGCCAGCTTAAGCATATTTTCCAAGTGAATGGCGTTCAGCGGAGTTTCCCTGACCATCAGGAGAAGCGGTCTTCTTTCTTTAAGTGACACATCAGCGGCCCTGGTGATCAGGTTTCCCGAGTGACCGTTAGCTATCGCAGATAGTGTTTTCATGCTGCAGGGAGCGATTATCATCCCGCCGCATCTGAAAGAGCCACTGGCTACCGGAGCAGCCAAATTGTCTTCCTGGTGACAGTAATCCGCCAGCTCGATAACCTCTTTAACTGAGTAGTTGGTTTCCGTTTCTATAGTGGCATGAGCCCACTTGCTCAGGATAAGGTGCGTTTCCACATTGTTTTGGCGTGCCTGCTCCAGAACTTTAATTCCGTATACTGCCCCTGAAGCACCGGTAATAGCAACTGTTAGTTTCATAACTTACCTCCCTTTCGGCCTTTCTACTCCATGACAAGAGATTACAATGTTATTACCATAAATCCTCTACGAAATTACCCCTTTCTCCCTGTAATGGAGGAACTCCGCTTCCGTAGGCCAAGCAGTTCTCTAAACACGTATCGATTGTCCTCACCCAGTTGTGGCACCGCCTTCCAGTTGACGGTCTCATCCTCTTCGAAGCAGATTGGCGTCCTGTCATTCAGGGTGCGGCTCAGGACCGAGTGTTTCAGGGGAATGAAAAACTGCCTCGCCAACAGATGTGGGTCTTGGGCTAGATCCATGTCTCATTCCTCCTTGTGGCAAATAATATCACATTACTCCATCACAACTCAATTTCCTTGAGATTGGGATCGATGTGAAGCGTGGGCCCGCTAACTGATTGGAGTTCTTCCGGGGTAAGATCCGGCATAATCTCCTTGAGCACGAGAGCCCACTGCTCGGGTTGAACCATGATTCGAAGTCGCCGATCTCGTTTACCTGGAAGGCACCCATGACGGTGACGTCCACGTGGACGCCCCGGATCATGGCAAAGGAAAGGGTGGACACGTTTTTCGTGCCACCCTATAACGTACTTCCATATATCTTCAAAGTAGTGAACTCGTTCAACTAAAGTTGAACATCGAGTCTTCGGTGGGGGACTCTACCCCCACCGAAGCAGAA
>LOEW01000065.1 GCA_001516045.1 Desulfosporosinus sp. BRH_c37 | reverse complement strand
ATTTCCATAGGATCCGCCTCAAACAATCCCGCAAGTGTACCAAATTCTTGGATCATCTTGTGCGCCAACTCGTTAGTATCCTTCATGGGGATACAGTAAAAAAGAAGGAATTCCAAGACTTCATGGTCTTGGAAACCATCTAATCCCTCAGATAGATATCGTTCTTTTACTCGCTGTCTGTGGCCTTTATGTATCACTTTATTCATCGGCGTTCCTTCTTAATGTGTTGATCAATTTAATCCTAAATATGCTAAATAAACCTCTCCGCAGCAAACTGTGGGGTATCCGGTGAGTGAAGAAATTCATTTTCGCTACAATCAGCGGGGAATATAATCCTCAGAGATTAAAGAGGTATTTAAAAAGCATTCTACAGATAAGCCAATATTCCTGTATTCTTTCGATAAATTTTGGAAATTATTGAAAGAATAGCGGTGGTAAGATCTTATTCCAGTAATATAATCGTCTTCGTAACTACGGGTTATGTTGGCTCGTTTTTTCTTTGCTATAAAAATCCACCTCTACCATTATTATGTCAGCAGAGGTGGTTCTGTTCAATCTTTATTATTCATTTTGTTCAATCTTTTTTAAATGTGTTCAAACTTTTTTACAACGCTACAACAGAGCGGTGTTAAAGCGAAGTCTCCCTACTCCACAGTAACACTTTTCGCCAGATTCCGTGGCTTATCGACATCGCACCCTCGGGCAACGGATACAAAGTACGACAGAAGTTGTAGCGGTATAACTGTTAATAGCGGAGCAAGCTCATCTATGGTCTCAGGAATGTAGATCACATGATCTACTGACTTCGCCAAGCTGGTGTTTCCTTTATAGGTAAGCCCTATCACTCGAGCATCCCGAGCTTTTACTTCTTTGACGTTAGAGATGGTTTTATCATAGACATCCCGTTGAGTTGCTAAAGCAACGACAGGCGTAGCCTCCGTGACGAGCGCTAATGTACCATGTTTTAATTCTCCGGCAGCATAGGCTTCGGCATGAATATAAGAAATTTCCTTCAGCTTGAGGGCTCCTTCCATGGCGACGGCCCAGTCTAGTGAGCGTCCAATGAAGAAGGCGTCTTCCACCTTGACAAACGACTGTGCCAACTCTTTGATCAGACTCTCTTGATCCAGAACCTCTTGAGCCTGCGCAGGAATCTTCTTTAGAGCATTGATAATCTCCCCGATCTCTTTCGGAGCCAAGGTTCCTTTGACTTGTGCCAGGTAGAGCCCGAGTAAAACCATTCCTTCCAGCTGAGTGGTATAAGCTTTCGTGGAAGCAACCGCTATCTCTGGGCCTGCCCAGGTAAAGATCACATCGTGGGCTTCACGAGATACCGTGCTACCCACCACATTTGTGACCGCAACCACGCGTGCTCCGCGGTTTTTGGCTTCTCGCAACGCCGCTAAGGTATCTGCTGTTTCTCCGGACTGGCTCACCACCACCACTAGGGTATGTTCATCAATAATTGGTGATCGATAGCGAAACTCGGAGGCAATATCCACTTCCACGGGTAGATGTGCCCAACGCTCAATTAATGTCTTGCCAACCAGCCCGGCATGCCAAGCTGTACCGCAAGCGACAATATAAACTTTATTAATCTGTGCCAGTTCTTCCAGGGTTAAATCCACTTCTTGGAGAACAACTCTCTCCTCTTCCAAGCGACCCAACATCGTATCTCGCAGAGCTTTAGGTTGCTCATGAATTTCTTTGAGCATGAAATGCTCGTATCCGCCTTTTTCTGCGGCCACTGCATCCCACTTCACGTCATAGACTTCTTTCGCGCGGGGATTTCCTTTGAAGTCAGTAACTCTTACCCCTCCTTCAGTAACAACCACCATTTCCCCATCATCAAGGATATAAACTTTTCGCGTATAGTTTAAAATGGCCGTGATGTCACTGGCCACGAAGAATTCTCCATCTCCAAGACCAACTACCAGCGGACTGTCTTTACGAGCAGCGACCAGCTTGTCGGGGTCTTTGAGGCTTAAGACAACCATCGCATAAGATCCATGAACCGTTTCTAAGACTCTCCGGACAGCCTCTTCAATGTCTCCGTCATAAAAGTCCTCAACTAAGTGAGCTAAAACTTCTGTGTCAGTCTCAGAAACAAACTGATGTCCTGTTTCGATGAGTTTATCTTTCAATTCCAAATAATTCTCTATGATGCCATTATGCACCACCGTAAAGTCCTGCTTGCAATCGCTATGAGGATGAGCATTGACGAAAGACGGACGGCCATGGGTCGCCCACCGGGTATGTCCGATCCCTATGCAAGACTGGGAATAATCCTCCCCAAGTTCCTCTTCCAGGGCAACTAATTTACCTACACTTTTAGATATTACGATTTTCTCATGATCTAAGACAGCTACGCCCGCCGAATCATACCCCCGATACTCTAGTTTTTTTAAGCCATTTACCAAAATGGGAATAGCAACCTGTTTACCAATATATCCGACTATACCACACATACATGTTAACTCCTCTCAACCTAATCCTTCAGTTGATATGAACTCTGTTCTCTCTTATGCTACAGAAAGTATGTAACGCAAGTTATACTTTCTCCCCTGGAAAAATAAATTTTCCATTCATCAGTGGTGCCGCGCAGCGGCATGGGTGTCTGATAAGTAAAATAAAAGCCGTCCCGACATGGACGACTTTGTTGATTCAGATTCTAGGCAACACTAGCAAGGGGGGTAAACTTGAACATACTATCCCCTTGTCTTGTCAGCTTACTCTTTGTCCCGAAAATTACTCTTCGGTTTTAAGTAAGCTTTACGGTGACAAGCCACCGAGAGGGATCCGCCGAATCCTTCGATAACCCTCTTCCTCGTCGACCTTAAACTTTCATACCGCTAAGGTCCTGGCGCTTAAATAATATTGCCCTTCTGATACCAACTGTCCAGTCTGTTAAATATTGTGTCTTTTTCACTTATCCTTATCTGAATCCTTCCTGCGACTTCACCTTCTTTCTCCTAGGTATGGGACCAAGCCTTAAAATAATTTTGCATAGCTTGGGATATAACGCGCCAATTGGTTCATGTACCATTAACGTAAATTCACTTAATTACTAAAAGCACATGAACCATTATACGCGAAATCTTAAAGTAATCCAATGGTAGATTTTATTCGTCGCATTGCATAATCATGTCAATGACACCCTGAGCAAGTTCCTTTAATTTATGTTGATCAGGACCTTCCACCATCACTCGGATCAGTGGCTCCGTCCCAGAGGGGCGTACTAACACTCTGCCTTGATCGCCGAGAGCAAGTTCCGCTTGTTTCACTTTCCCGAGCACCCTCTCATCCTGCATTAAACGTTCCTTATGTTGTACCGTGGCATTGAGCAGCATCTGGGGTAAGCGCCGCATTTGAGTAGCGAGTTGGGAGAGTGGAATTTGTCGTTCCTTGATAACCGATAGTAAATAGAGGGCGGTCAATAATCCATCCCCTGTTGTATTTTGGTCGAGAAAAATAATATGCCCGGACTGCTCCCCACCAAGCATCGCTCCAGTTCGGAGTAATTCTTCCATGACATAGCGGTCCCCAACCTGAGTCTCATAGATCGTTATCCCTGCCCCTTTTAGGGCAAGATGTAGACCAAGGTTACTCATAACGGTAACAACGACCGCGTTTTGAACTAATGTTCCTTTGGCCTTTTGGGCTAAAGCACAAATAACCATGAGAAAATCCCCGTCTAAAATGTTTCCTTGTTCATCCACTACAATGAGACGGTCGGCATCCCCGTCCATGGCAAGTCCCAAATCTGCACCGTGTTCCATAACGGCCTGTTGTAACTTTTCCGGGTGCGTCGACCCGCAACCGGCATTGATATTCACTCCGTCCGGTGTATTACAAATGGGGATTACCTCGACTCCAACCTCCTGCAATACTATGGGGCCAACATAGGCAGCTGCACCGTTTGCGCAATCCAACACGACCTTAATTCCATCTAGGCGTCCTACCGTCCCTTTTAGGAAATCCATATAACGACGCCCAGCATCGTTGATATCAATCACACGTCCGACCTCGCCACCAATCGGGACCTGCCAAGGCTTTTCCTTACTTAAGACGATACTTTCAATTTCATCTTCAATCCCATCCGGTAATTTAAACCCAGTTGAATCAAAAAACTTAATTCCGTTATCTTGGACAGGGTTATGGGACGCCGAAATCACAACTCCGGCACTCACATCTAGGGTGCGTGATAAAAGGGCAATTCCCGGTGTCGGCAAGACCCCAACCCGCAAAACATCCGCTCCGACAGAGCAAATTCCAGAGATAAGTGCCGATTCAAGCATATCTCCGGAAATCCGAGTATCTTTACCAATCACAATTCGAGGGTGAGGATGCTCCTTACTCAAGACGTAAGCACCCGCTTGCCCCAGGCGAAAAGCGAGACCCGGTGTCAGCTGGCTGTTAGCCACGCCGCGTACCCCATCGGTTCCAAAGAGTCGACCCAAGTCTGTTCCCTCCTTACCTTATCTAGTATATTGATTCGATGCTGTAAATGTGTCTCAAATATCTATATCACAGTATTAACATTATTATTCTACTCTACCCTAGCATATTGCTCCATAAGCTGCTCGGCCATTCTTAAACCATCCACTGCTGCACTGGTAATTCCCCCAGCATACCCAGCTCCTTCACCCGTTGGATATAACCCGACTAAATTAACGGATTCTCCTTGAACATTTCGCACAATGCGGATGGGAGAACTTGTCCTTGTCTCAATCCCTGTCAAGGTCGCCTTTTCACCTGAGAAACCTTTTATCTTTCCATTGAAAACGCGCAGGGCCCTGCCCAACACATCCCCTACCGGAGTTGGGAGCACGGAATGTAACTCACAAGGCACAATACCAGGTGTATAACTCGATAACAAGTCGAAGTGGTCTGACACACGTTCTGCCAAGAAATCCGCGACGCGCTGGGCGGGGGCATGGTAATTTTCCCCACCTGCCAAGAACGCCTTATGTTCCCATTTCCTTTGAAATTCAAGACCGGCCAGTGGATGTGCTGTCGAAAAGTCGTCTGCTCCGACCGTCACCACAATTGCACTGTTGGCAATCTTCGTATCCCGGTCATAGCCACTCATGCCATTCGTGACAACCCCGCCTTCTTCTGAAGCTGCTGCCACTACCTTTCCTCCGGGGCACATGCAAAAAGCGTAGGCCCCTCGGCCCGTCCTGACATCCTGATAGGTCAGCTGATAATCTGCCGGACCGACATAACGATGTTCCTCTACACCATACTGGGACAGATTAATCAGAGCCTGAGGGTGTTCCACACGCAGACCAATGGCAAATGATTTCTGCTCGAGTGTGACGTCCATGGCCTGTAAGAGCTCATAGACATCTCGGGCACTATGCCCAATAGCGAGAATCACCGCTTCAGTAGGAATTTCTTCATCACCGTTCACAATGACCCTTTGCAGACGACCTAATGACGAGATCAGTCCTGTTACTTTAGCCCGGAAACGGATCTCCCCGCCCAAGGACTTGATTTCCTCTCGAATACCTTTGACCACATTTTTCAGGATATCCGTCCCAATGTGCGGCTTAGCTAAGAATTGGATTTCGGAGGGTGCACCGTGCTTGACGAACGTTTTCAAAACATCATTAATCCGTCGATCTTGAATGCGGGTTGTAAGCTTACCATCCGAGAAGGTTCCCGCACCACCTTCCCCAAATTGCACATTGCTCTCCGTGTCTAATTTCCCCGTAGCCCAAAATTCCTGAACTTTTGAAGTGCGTACCTCAACTGAGTCCCCGCGTTCCAGAACCAAGGGAGCATACCCTCTGCGAGCTAGGGCTAACGCGGCAAAATACCCGGCAGGTCCGGCTCCGATCACCACAGGGCGATATTTTAGCGTTTTACTGGGTTCAGGCCAGAGCACAGGAACCTCAAGCGGAGCTTCCTTTAGGTCAGGAACCCGGGCCAAAACACGACTCACTTCCGTGCTCGGAATGTCAAGCGAAAACTGAACCGTATAGACGAACATGAGATAGGGTTTTTTACGGGCATCCAAAGAACGACGTAGGAAGCGGATCCCACTGATGCTTTGCTCTGGTATTTTTAACTTGCGAGCCATCGTTGCCATTAAGAGTGAATCCTCTTCAACAGGGATTCTCAAATTTGTCCATAGTAAATCCATGTAAACTATTCTGCTCCTTTTGCTTTTGCTTTGAGACTATAGTTCACTTGCGGTATTGTCGGCATTGTTACACCCGGAGGAAGTTGCCAGTAAACTTTCACATCGGTATAAGTCCCTGCAACCTGGTCGATGGCGTCAACCCAGAGTTGAATCTGGGTAGGTGTCACATCTTTCAAACTATCGGGTAGACCCTCTACAACTACGTCAATGGGGGTAAATGCTTTTTCTATATCTAACCCTGTCCCCAGATTACGGATTTGAACCGCTACTCCGGAGATAGTCTTTTGAATAATCCCTGGTCCAATCTGAGCTACAACACTCAAAGTTGTTCCTGCAATAAAGGAAACCCCCTGAGGTAAAGCTACCTTCTCGATTGGAATCTGGAAAGTTTTATCTTCCGTAAGGTTCGTAAGATCCACCGGACTCAGATTCAAAGAATCGAAGCCTTTTAAGGCCTGAGCGGTCCCTAAAACCTCTACGCTGATTGGAGAGGGAACTAAGTAACGTAAGATCTTTCCTTGGGCAGGAGTTCCGCTACTCGTAACTTTTATAGGAACCATTTTGGAAGAAAGCCCCTTTGCCATAACCGGAACAATTACATCTACTGTGCTCGGGAAAGCACTTAAAATATCAGCGCTTGGATTTGGTCCGAAAATGGGTTTACCCTCTTTATCACGAAAACTCACAGGTCGAGAAATTTGAATAGTTTCATTGGTCCCCGTTGCACTGACTTCCACAGTCACTTTGGTCAGCGTGCTGAGAATGGAACTCGGCCCACGAACATTAACCGCAGAAGGTTTAACAAAGGTAGCCCCCAACTGAAAACCTTCTGCGGGAACACCCGAAATGAGGGCCTCTACCGGGACCGTTTTCTCTTGGACATTTTCGATGATCAATTTGACGTTTGAGGGAGTAACGTCCACAACATTTGTTCCAACTTGGGCGTTAACGTTGATTTTATAACTTCGTTCTCCAGGTTCTCCACTAGAAAGATCAATCTGACCATAGATATCTTTAATATTAGCACTAGGATTGATCCCTTGCAGGCGAACACGTACCAAAGGCAGCTGCGTCATAACAACCATATTTTGAGGTAACCCACTAGCTACGACTGGTATTGTTAGGGTCTGTTCTGGAATAAGCTTATCAGATGTCCCTTGATTCATGACAAAAAGCCAAAAGAGGATCGCAAATAAGAACGAAGCGACCTTGACTCCGAGGTTTCGCCGAAAAATCTTTGGCATGGGCTACCACCTCCAAAACGGAATGGCTGATGACGAGACACTCTTGATATCGAGTTCCCTTAACAACAATTCTCTTAACATTTTTTCATCCATGAAGCGTGTAAGCGATCCATCAATCCCGACAGAAATAGCTCCTGTTTCCTCCGAGACAACAATAACCAAAGCATCGGTAATTTCTGTTAGGCCTAAAGCCGCTCGATGGCGTGTTCCCAATTCCTTTTGGATATTCGGATTTTCAGATAAGGGGAGAAAACACCCTGCTGCTGCCACACGATCCCCCCGAACAATCACAGCACCATCATGTAAGGGGGTATTAGGAATAAATATATTAACCAGAAATTCCGAAGAAACCATGCCATCAATCTTAATCCCAGTTTCCACAAAATCTTGAATTCCGGTTTTCCGTTCGACAACAATCAAAGCACCGATGCGGTTCTTCGAAAGGACTTGTGAGCACCGCACTAACTCTTCCGCGACTTGTTCCAAATTATCCACTCCCGGTACTAGGGGATGACGGGTAAAAAAGCTCCCTCGCCCGAGTTGCTCTAGCGCCTTTCTGAGCTCTGGTTGGAAAACTACAGGTATTGCTATGACAAACATCTGCAACAGTTTATCGAGTAACCAACTAATCGTAAGAAGCTCAAAATATTTGGCTAATAAAGAGACGATCAGTAGAACCATCACGCCCTTAACCAACTGTACTGCACGCGTACGTTTAATAAGCATGTAGAATTGGTAAAAGACCACAGCCACCACGACGACATCGATAGCGCTCCGCAACCCAAAATTTCGATATTGTGATAAGATTTCTGCCATGGTCTTTCCCCCTTTCTTGATGCCCAACAATTGCACTGCAATATTTATTTCTCTATATAAAGTAAAAAAACCTGCACTCATATATTAAGATATAAAAATTAAATTGTTCCCAGCCCAGCAAGAATCCCAAAGCACCCTGTTAACATCATATCCCCAAAGGGTGCTGCTTCATACCAACCAAGCGGCTTGGCCATGCTTCTTCGCGGGCCAGTTACAGCAACAAAATCCCAGCCCTGATGCATTTCCGGATGAAGCGTCGCGCCGTGCCCCCCTTGCTCAAAAACTTCAGTGTTCATTAATTCTGTAGACTGAAAACGTCGGACAAGTTTAGCTAGAGATTCTAAATTGACCATACTGGTGTGGTGCTCAAAGATTCCATAGACCCGCTCCCCATGGATAGCTGCAACAATAGTGTGAGAGTTTCCAATATTGACAGCTAAGATTCCATTTTTCAGATGGGGAGTTACCACGGGGTCAGCCATTATTCCCAAGAGCGCAGAGGTTCCTGTATCGGTCAGGATTGCCTCTGGAATAATTTCTCGGATGGCACGCATCCGAGTGTATACCTCTGGAATGTCTTGAGTGAATACTAGTTTACGTAAATCTCCCCCCTGCCTCACAAACTCTTCCCAAAGCCGGAAGCGAAGGATTCTATTACTTTCCGTTACACTATACCCGTGATCCTGTACGGCAACTGCCAGTTTATGGGGATATTCCATGCCAAACGCCTCAATGGCCTGTCTAAGAGCCAAGGGATCAATATCTCCCAGCCAAATGGGCGTAGTAGCTTCAGGCGCTTTTTCGCAAAGCTTGATTCCCATTCTCTCAACAAGTTCCAAATTATCATTAAACGTTAAGGCTACCTGAGGGGTCGCGTAAGCTTTGAGACCCATCGCCAAATGCCTTTTAACGGCTAGAGCACACGCTCCACCACCCATTAAATGGCCGTGCATAAAAATTCCCTGACCAAGCTCAGTGGCTTTGCGAATATGAGCTGCAACAATCTGAGTTCGGCTTGGTACAATGAATTTCGGACAGTTTTCCAGCAGTCTTTCCGGCTGATAGAGAAGGATGTCTTGAGTGCCCGACCCCACATCAATTATTATCATACTTTCCGTCATTAACAAAACCTCCTCAAAAAAAGCATCCGTTAAACCAGTCCGGCAAAAGTCTTACTTAAGTAATGTTCTGCCCAGCCAAGGCTTAAAGATTTTTACCGCTTGATGCGGGCAAAGCTCCTGACGCAAAAACAGCGTATACAGCCTTCCAAGTCCACGACCGGGCGCTGGTTCTCATTCATCGTCGCCTGCACCCTAAGCTTCCAACCTCTCAAACCTTTGTCTGGAACCCTGTTGAGTCTGATACTCTAAATTTAACAGGTCAAACATTATTATACCTCTTTTTATTCCTTGAAGGAAACTTTATCCCGACTGTAAAAATGTACCGATGTTAAGTTGCAATTTGTTATGTTATACTGCGGTTGTCTTCACAAGTACAAGTCTTAAATATTAAGGAGGATTTCGTTCATGAAAAAGACAGCAAAATTATTAATTGGCCTTCAAGTAGCTATCCTTATGACTGCAGTGGCTTTACCGGTACAAGCCGCTATTAACATAGGCGCTCCTCAGACCCTATCCGGTTCTGTGGTTAGCCTTCGGTCTTATGTTCCCGGAACAACGCAGGTAACTCAAGTTCCGACTACTACAACCTCTGGGAACCAAACCACGGTTTCTACACCAACAACTACATATGTTCAAAACCCAACACCCACTCAATCTCAATCGGTCAGAATAGGACAACCCACCAGCAGCGGCGGAAATGTTGTTTCCTTGAAAAATATTGTTAACCAACCTAGTTCCATCCCTGTAACGACAACACCTACTCCTGTTTCTACTCCCGCTCCTACTCCAACCACACCTGTAACGTCTCCGACACTCCCAGTCATTCCTGCTTTGACAGAAATAACAGCTGATGAGCAACTCATGGTAGACATGATTAATCAAGAACGTATCGCTGCGGGCGTAAACCCAGTAAAATTAGACCTTCGCCTGGCCTCAGTTGGTCGCGCTAAAGCTAACGATCTAAAAGCAAACAATTACTTTGACCATACCTCCCCGACTTACGGTAGTCCATGGGCCATGATGCAACAAGTAGGACTTACTGTACAATGGGCTGGAGAGAACATTTCCGGTAATAAATCCGTAGCGGGATCCATGGCAGCCTTAATGCTAAGCTCTGGCCATAGAGCAAATATTTTAGATCCTCGCTTCACGCATGTTGGCGTAGGGATAGCATATGGAAGTGCCTATGGTAACCTTTACGTTCAAGAATTTTTGCAAGAATAGTGATCACTTTTTAGGGCCTCCTTTGGAGGTCCTTTTTTTGTCCACTCTAAAAAACATGACCTGTTGACTTACCAATGATGTTACCGGTTGCCAGAGATAAGCCGAGATTTAAGGCGCTAGGGTGTTAAAAGTTTATAAACTCTTCGGTAACTACCCGGAGGGCAGCAGTATGGTTTCCAGTTACGTCTTTCCGCCAAGCAGAAACTTCAACCGCCTCTGAGCTAACAAAGTATTGAAACTCAAAGGCATCATATTGAATGTAATAATTTTTCAAAGCCACTGTTCCTGCGGCAAGAGTAAAAAACTCTTCTACGTATTTTACTTTTGTCGTTCCACTCTGAAAAAATCCCTCTATTTGGATTGCTACAGTGGAAGTATCATCATTTGAAATATTTACAGAAAACATTGAACTTGGACTAATACCCTCAACCGCAGTGTTATCCAATAGACCCGTTGTTAAATAAGGCATATCATCTCTCCTCCCAAATTATGGATCTATTTATTGTATTATTCCTGTCCATCTTTGGTTACTTATTTCTATTTAATTCACAACAGATAATCGATTTAGACAACCTTTTGTCACGACCTTCCAATTCGAAACCCCACATAAGCCTTAAAGTTACACTTAAAACAGCGTACTCCGCACCAACTTTGACAGTGATGCGGAGTTGACTGACTAAAATATACTCAACTTTCAAGTGAGCCCCATTTATTCACTAAAAATTTTATCTGGGGTGATTAATCTGGGAGTACCTTATCTTGGTGGGTAATCCACTCAACAATTTTATGACACCTATCAAATACTACAAAAATACTCGGAGAATCTACTACTATCTCTGAAAATATCTCCAGCCATTCTGGTGCGACTTCCTTAAAAGCTATCGTTCCATCAAACAGGATTACCACCCAAATAATTTTGTGACGTTTTACAATAAACAAACTGTCTTCGATGAACCCTTTACCGCCATGTGGGCAGATCTTACAACCACAGTTAGGCTTACAACTTTGAACCGAATCTTGTACCTCCTTGAATAATTCTAATTCTTGCTCGTCCACAATTTTGCCTCCTACTGCTTTTCTTGATAGGGGGACTAGCCCTTCCCACTCTCAGTATATGGCAAATCTATCGTATTGTTACATCCTTTGATACTTATGCCAATTACTATTATTGAAAATGAATTCAATGCCCAAGACACATCCCCCACCTCAAACTATATCCCAGCTTGCTGGTGTCCCTTTTGAAACATCTTGATTCAGCCGCTTACCAATTAAAATATCAAAATACTTTGTAGGTAATCCAAAACCCGGTCTTATCGCCTTTAAATTGTTACGAGTCAATATATCCCCAGCTTTCATGTCCTCCGCAATATACAAAGATCGCCTATATTGCAATGACGCTTTCTCCTTTTCAGTTGCTCCGTACACCACTCTACCAAGGGCCTGCCAAGCACGTTCAGTTTCCTTAACCAGTTGGCACATCTCGGCTGGTTCCACAGAGAAAGCTGAATCCACCCCTCCATCGACTCTAGATAGGGTGAAATGTTTCTCGATGATCGTTGCACCCAAAGCGACACTCGCTACAGCGACGCCAAGTCCCATAGTGTGGTCCGATAACCCTATCTCACACTCAAACAGCTCCCTCATGTGGGGTATAGTTAGAATATTAGTGTTGTCCGAAGTCGCAGGATAGGCGCTTGTGCACTTTAATAAAATGATGTCCGAACACCCGCTTTCCTTCGCCGCTCTAACTGTTTCATCCAGCTCAGCCACGGTTGCCAAGCCTGTCGAAATAATCATAGGTTTCCCTGTAGTCGCAACTTTGCGTATCAGGGGGAGATCCGTGTTCTCAAATGATGCGATCTTATAACAAGGTACGTCCAGTGCTTCTAGAAAATCAACAGACGTCTCATCGAAGGGGGTACTAAAACCTATTAGTCCTAGCTCTTTACACCTCTCAAAAATAGGTTTATGCCATTCCCAAGGAGTATAAGCCTGTTGATAAAGTCTATAGAGAGAGTTGCCCTGCCAAAGGCTCTCGGGGTCCTCGATATGAAACGCACCCTCGTCTATATCCAAGGTCATAGTATCCGCTGTATATGTTTGTAACTTCAAGGCATGAGACCCAGCTTTAGCTGCAGCGTCCACAATCGCCAGAGCCCTCTCCAGCGACTGATTATGGTTACCCGACATCTCTGCTATGATAAATGGTTGGTACTGTTTGCCAATTTTCCTTTCAGCAATTTCTATAGATAACATCAGAATACCTCCTCAGTCAATATTTCTTCCTAGCATAAAAGCCTCTGCTGCCTCAGTCCCGATACAGGAACCTCTCCACCTCGCCAAGTAGCCCACTGCTTCGAGTGATCTTGGGAAAGGCCAGCTCCGCATCTCATGCTCATATTTCTTTAAAGCCTCAATTTTTTTATCAAGATTGTCTGAAATATTAACAAACCAGTTCGGAGTAAATTGCAAACTGGAACTTGAGGCTTGCCACTCCGTACTTGAAGGGACTTCAAAGAAAAGAACCGTTTTAATTGATAATCCCGGAATAGGCCTAGCTGCGGTTATCACTGCTTGATTCGTTATTCGATGGTCCATATTCAGGTCACCATAGTGATGAGTATAAAGGATATTCGGCTGATGAAGCTTTATGAATTCTTCAATAACCTTTACGACATCTAACAAATCGACTGAATCCATCCGATTATCCGGGAAATCTTTTAGTGTCACTGTAGCGACTCCTAATACTTTAGCCGCTTCTTGAGCTGCCTTGCTTAGATGATTAAGCACTTCGAAATTTTTATTTCGATCTCTTTGCACATCTCTACTCGTTTGGCCTTCTGCAAGAATAAGGATATGAACCTCGTCACCATTTTCAGCGTGTTTAGCGATAGTTGCTCCACAACCTAACACTTCATCATCTGGATGTGCTGCTACAACTATGACCTTGTTGTTCATTTACTTATCCTCTTTCTTGGTTATTATGACATCCGCGTGAATACAATCCTGTTTCAAAGATGCTCTTCGAAATTCCATGCGCAGGTGCTTTGTCTCAAAGAATGCGTGGGGATATCCTTCTGCATCCAGCATGCGTATATAATCATAGACTTCCTCTAAGCTTTTGAGATCGTCAATATTACCCTCTTCTGGACGACGTCTCTTAAAACAAACTGGTTCACCTTCTTGTTCTATTGGAATCGGTGAATTTCCTATAATATAAAGGATCATTTCCGTAATCAGCTTGGATGCTCTAAGATATATTTCTTCAGCGGATCCGTATAAGGAAAGATTTCGTTTGACATAGATTGGGCCAGTGTCTATACCTTCACTACATTGAAGAGCCGATACTTTAGTTTCATAAATCCCCCTCGATATCAAGTTTTGCAGAGGGCTTCCCCCTCTGCCAAAGGGCAAATCTGTCATATGAAATATTATGCACTCATATGCTTCATACACGTCCTTAGGAACTATATAAGACCAATGAGGAAGAAACACATAAGTCGGATTTATTTCTCTTAAAACATTCAGATTTAAATCCTCTTTATTATCTATCAAATAAAATTCATCACCAGTGAGCTGGGCTATCTCATTTGTAATCTGCTCATACCCGAGTCTGCTTGATGCAATGACATAAGGCATAATGATATTCCCACTTTCGAATTCAGTTTATACTGCTTTAATTACTGCGCTCATTTCTGGAGCGTAGTTCCACAGTAATTAATATTGATTTGTTAATTAAACACCCGATTCCACGTTCCCCTCTTAGCGGGCTTGAGTTCCCCACCTCTAGGTGGAAATCATTGATTCCACTGTCTGACAAAATCGATCGCAAAAAACAATGAAGTGTCGCGCTTCCAAAATAATCGTTATAATACTAAGAACTCTTTGGGGTTCAGTATAAGCGTTCTGGGATTATAATACGTTATGCTTACATCACCTCGCTTGTGCGCTTATGTATATTCTCTTGCTAATTATGTTTATATCATAAAAAGAGCTTGAGTCCCCGCTGCAAGTTATCTATACCAGAGAACAGAGAACCCGCACAATGCGGGTTCTCTCGTTGTATATGTCGTTTCAATTACCGATTATTGCTAAGATTTTACCTCCTCGTTATCAAGAATCGAGGAGTTTAATATATTCCGTATCCCCTCGATAAAATCTGGTTCCGGGCTTAGGAGGTAAGTACTTGGAAATTGGTTTTTTCGCCTTATCCTCTAAACACCATATTAAATCTTTAAAACCTAAAATGTGCCTGAAAACTACAGTGCTGGAAAACCGGGGGTTAATCTCAAAAACAACTGGCCTATTGTTAGATAATCGAAGTTGTACGTTAATGCTTCCTTTAAGCTGTAGGACGTTAGCGATACTTATAAGCAAGTCGTTTATATCACTATTTTCCACAATCTCACCGGCGACAGTATGATCTCCTTTAAGAACTCTCTTGATGGCTATCGTTCTTATTTCTCCACTTGCGGAACAGAATAGCCCACAGGTAAACTCCTGATCATCAGGTGTTAAGTACTCCTGCCAAATATCTTCTTGTCTATGTATTGCGTAAAACTCTAACAAATCGTTTTGTACGACACTAACATTCCTACTTCCGGCGCCGAATCTACTTTTAATAATACATGGTAATTCTTTAGGGTTGCCTTCCTTGACTGGCATTGTCCAAGGATATGGCAAATTATTAACTCTTAGCATTTCTGCGGTTGCTAATTTATCAAAGCCCACTTCAAGAGTCTGAGGATTAGCCATAATTATCTTTGAAGCTACTTTTTTATACAGTTCTTTATTTGCTAATACCCTAAGCTCCGGTTCTGATGTTGGAATAACAACATCAATATCATATTTCTTTATTAAACTGTTAATACTATCCAGATATGTACTGGAGTCAGCCCTCGAAATTATTTCAACTCTGTTAAATACAAATGCACCTGCATGATCTTCGTGAATATCACAGCCGATAGTACTCGATGTTATATTCTCCTTTTGGAGGATACGACCGATACCTAATCCTATTTCCCCACCACAGCCAGTTACTAAAATTTTCATGTCGGTAATCCCCTTTCACGACCATTATCAACGCAAGAGTACCTTATATAAATAAGGCACATGCGGATCTATCAACTTAACTTCATTAACTAGGGGTGTTATATCGTATTGAGTAGTTTTTAGTTCAACCTTTTTTTCAACTGTATCAAGCAATGCCCAGCTTGCAATTCCCCCCTTGGCACGAGCTTGCCCCACTGAACCAACATTTACAACGGTACATCTATCGTTTTTAAACACAAACGGGTAATGCGTATGGCCTAAAAAAATAAATTCTGCTCCCAGTACACAACACCGTTTTAAAACACCTGGATCTGAATCAGGATATACGTAATAGTCTCTCTCCCACGGAGCCCCATGAGAAATAACAATACTAAGGTCATCTACCTGAATCATTTTTTTCCATGGTAACTCGGTTAACTCTTTAATTTGAGTATCGATTAATTTATTAATCGCCATATTTATTCCACTACCATATTTCAAATAGTTTTGTTTTAGGAATACTTTATCTTTGATGGCTCGTTTTAAAATTTCTTCATGATTTCCTTGAATTAGATCCATAGGCCAATCATTTAATAAATTAATAACTTTATCTGGATGATAATAATAGCCTACCAAATCTCCTAATACAAAGAGCCGCTTAACACCACACTCCCCGACCTCTTTAAGTACAGCATCCAGTGCTAAATAATTACCATGAATATCAGATAAAGCAGCAATTCTCATAACCCCAGGTCCATTAGGACATCTGCGGCTGCCTGTTCAGGCCTTTTTAATTCCCCAACTTCTTTTAGTTTATTAAAATAGTCTTTTAACAAAAATTGCTGACATTCCGATGATCGAATTGTTTCTTGCATAGGGGTATCTAAAACCCCTGGGTCTATGGATTTAATACTAATATTAGGGTTATTGATATATTGTTTTATAAGCACATCAAAAAACATTTTGGTAGCGGCTTTTGTGGAACAATACATACCCCAACCGTCAATCGGCCGAGAAGCAGCTCCAGAAGATATATTTAAGATAGTCAGTTTATAATTCAGTAGCTCATGTTGCGCGGTTAACAAGTTTGTCAGGAGTATTGGTGCCAGGAAGTTAACGTTAATAGATCTTGAAACAACTTGAACATTAAAGCTTCCAATCTTGTCGATTGGTTCAATTGTACTTGCATTATTAATAAAGATAACATGACCTGCAACAGATAAAAGGCCAGAATCTACTAACCTTTTCTCTACTATTTCCAGATTAGCTGCAATATCATTTAAGTCTATCTCGACAAGATGAACATTACTATTATAGTTAGCTATCTCTAATTGATACGATAGAAAGCGACGAGAGAAACATATAATTGTACAGAAATTCCTGGTTGTTAATAAATCAAAAAAAGCTTTTCCAAGTCCACTAGAGGTTCCAGTAATAATTATTGTTTTCATTTAGATGGCCCCATTCTACTGTTTATTACTATGGATTCACAACTTGAAGAAATGACACGATGCTCCTTCCCAAACCCATGTCAGCAATTACCTCATATAGATTGTTAAGTTTTGTCTCGGATATTAAAGATAAAAAGTTTTCAATATCGATGCGGGCTTGATGACAAGACTTTCCTCGGGTTGGTTCATTGACATAGTTCGTGTTTGGGTTAAATAAGTTCAGATCAATAGGGAAATCACTCATTAAAAACCTGGTCTCCCATCCGGTTGAACGGCAAATTGCATCTAATCCTTCACAATTAAAATAGTTGATATGATCGGGTATTAGAACCCAAAAGGGTTTTGAGACAATTCCTTTATTATAAAGCAATTGTTGAAGGGGTGAAAAATCATTGGGCACTTCGATAACCAACACTCCCTGGGCCTTTATTAAACCTTTACATACTTGAAGTAAGCTTAGTGGATCAAGTACATGCTCTAACACATTATCTAGCCATATTACATCAAACTTTTCTTTCTCAATAACTAATGAGGTTAAAGTATCGTAAATATTACCCACTCTCAAATGAGAAAGACAATCTGGATTATGTGATTTACAGCCATAATCACTAAAGTCGAGTCCTAATACTTCCCACTTTTTCCTTTTAAAAAAACCAAGAGCCCACCCCTCTCCACAACCTACGTCCAGAAACCTCATACCGGCCTCTTTATTGCCCATAATATTGTTAATAATGGCATACCTCCGGTTTAACATATTGTTAAACCAGGTGACTTCATCATCTGAGTATTGAATAGTATAAGGGCCATTATTTTCTTGATAATATTTGTTTTTATAATAATTCTTCAATTCTTCCTCGGAAGGTTTTTCCTTGAGTTCAAAAAAATTAAACGAGTTCTTAAAGACTTTATCAAACATGGTTTGCCCCCTCATATATGAGCTGCAAGACCGAAGGACTATTTGATCCGCAGATCACTAAAGTTCCTGGAACATTCTACATGCGTTCCCGCTTTTTCAAACTACTTTAATCTACTCTTCTCTGAAATATAACCTCGACCAACTGCTCCATGCCTGAGGAGGCTCTAGCTCCCACTACATTGCGAGCCCTTTTTTGCATGTCTACCAATTTACTGGGTTCGATTAGGAATTTTTCCAATGCTTTGAATAATGTGGCCGTATTTACCTCCTCGTACCACCCAAGATTCCAGATCGCACCCAGATCAGACACTGCCTTAGTTGTTTCCATTTGGTTCTCGGCCGTGACAGTTACGATGGAAGGCAGACCCAGAAAACATCTCTCCCATGTGGTAAATCCCCCCGCTCCAAAGGCCAAGTCTGCTTTGTTCATAAGTTCAGAAATATTTAAAACTTGACAATGATAATACATGTTCTGCCTTGAAGAGCAAAAGTCCTTAATTCTTGCTTTGTTTGAATTAGACTGACCGGTTACCACGTTAATCTCTAACTTTGAACTGATGTAATCACTTAGTCCTGTTATACACTTATCAGTCTCATTCGTGGTATCAGCCCCCCCATAAAACACAAGGATGTTGGAAACCTCGCCCGTCCTGATTCTTATGTCTTTCCGTGCTCGATAAAATTCCTCTCTTAACAAAAGATAGTAGGGGCCAAGAAATAATGCGCAGTCCTTAGGAATCAATCCGTGATAACGATCCACCGCATTATGATAGTAATTCTGATCCAACAAGACGTCACAGTCATGATGCCGATTCGCCAAGTCATCAATCACCATGATTTGGCCTACTCCCCCCCTCAAGCGCGACTGCCAATGATGATCAATACCATAATGATCTACGATTAACCAGTCAATCGTTCTCCTATACCTCTTTAGAACACCCATTGTCTGTTCAGCATCCGATTTCCACGTGGGTTCCAGCCATACTTGCCCGGGTCTTTTCAATGCCAGATCACAGGCTTCGTCCCTGGGAAGTAGATGAACCTCAAAACCCTGTCTTCGAATATATTCAGACAAATTGCCGAGGAGATTTCGGCAGACGAAACTTACTTCTGCACCCTGTACCCTTAACCGTTCTGCTAACGTCAGGCAGCGCATGATATGTCCGCTACCGATGGATTGCGAGGCATCTGCACGGATTATAATTAACATAATTATCAGCTCTTTTTCTCCTGATAAATTAGTATCTACCGTAACTTCTTCTGTTCAATTTGCGAATTGATCTTAAACCAGTTTGGATGAATACTCATTAGAGCCAAGATATCTTCCAATTCGAAAAAGTGATTTATCGGATATAGTGTTTCTAAAATATGCTCGATAAGTTTAAAGTCCTCTGGAGTGTCCACCGTCCACCGATGGTGGCTTTCATCACGTTGAGAAGCAACGTTCAATAGACGAAATTTCTGGCTATCTTCATAGATATACGGGGTGACGTGTTCACGGTATGGCTGCTCAATCGCTTCACAATAAACCTTTTCCAAGAGACTGAACGGGAAGACCTCGGTATCCATACCTCTAGGAAACGTTCTACTCAGGCAATTTGAAACATAGTCACAGTTTTCTGCGTTCTCTAAATATGCACCTATAACATCGTCAACAACCGCCGGATCAATGAGCGGACAATCTGATGTGATACGCACAACGACATCTAAACCATTTTCTTTCGCCGCACCAAAGTACCGAGAGAGGACGTCTTCTTCCGATCCTCGAAAGACCTTAATACCCAACCTATCAGCTAAATCGACAATCGGCTGATCCGTGTCATTCGTAGTTGTTGCGATGATAATATCGTCCACGTGACGAACACGCTGAAGCCGTTCAATCAGATACTCTAAAAGTGGTTTACCCAACACTGGCCTAAGCACTTTTCCCGGTAACCGTGTTGACGTCATCCGAGCCTGAACAATAATACCAACCCTCATCTTACGACTCATATTCAAAAAACTCCCTGGTAATTTTAAATATTTTATCTGTAATTTCCTCAGTGCATGCTTTTTAGCATTCTAAGCAAAAGCTGATTCGCACAAATAGGAACCTTTAAACTCACATATTGAGCACAATAGATTATTGAAATTTACTTTTTCTCCAATAGAAACCAAGTTATATCATCTTGAGGAAAAGAAGGATCTCTATGATAGACAAAACCGTATCTTATTAAACGTAAATCCTTGAATTTATCGAGCATTTCCCCAGAAAAATCCCGTTTAAAAAGTTTTCCCTGATGTCCTCGATAAGAAACTTCTACTGGAACTGGGTTGTAATATTCCACAATACAAATATAGCGATTACTGGTCTGATAAAGTTTATCGTATACATCTTGAAGACAACTTGGATCTAAATGAATTAAGACACCTTTAATTAAAACAAAATCCCGTTTATATTCAGGCATAAAATCCAGTATTGATTTATGGTATATATTAATTTTTTCCACTAGTTGTCGCAACTCTGATACTGCTTTTTGATTAATTTCAATAGCTGAGAGTTCAATTTTGGGAAGAAGACTTTTTAAGGCTATCAGATTTAAACCGATATTGGCTCCAAATTCAATAACTGACTCAACATTATTAATACCATCAAGTATTTTAGAAAACATTGCAATGTTGCTAGCAATTAGTGTTTCATTGTCATTTCTCTTAATATACTCGTCACCAAATTGGCCAGCCCAAAATATTTCTTGCTCAGTTTTATATTTTTTCACATAAAATCCTCCATTAAAGTGTTGTTATTAAGACATATTCTATGATATTCAAATTGCCTGCTTTTTGCTTATTTGCGTCAACTTTTATCTGAATGACTGCCTCTTTTACCTCATGATAATGATCAATTATTAATAAATGAATAAGCCTTATTCCATAAACTTGGTAGCTACAATAGCACTTTCCGCCATCAAGCATGGTATTCCATCAATTATCGGATAAGCTAAGAGACTTTCTTCCGAAAAGTAAGCGTTATTCATTGGGATAAGATCTGTCTTTGTCAAAGGACAACATAGAGGATTTAAGGACTCTGAATTAAAATCTTTTTTAATTATAATTAACCCTGTTGGATTTAACGGATTGACCGATATTTCAAATAAACGATGTTCGATAACATTGAAACCAAGTTCTAATGCCGTGGAAAATAGTTTTGTTACATACCCGTGACTTAACATTCTTTCTTTAGCCTGGATAGAAGCAAATTCATAGGAAGGTTCTAGCAAAACTAAATACTTATTAGTTATTCTATATAATTCAATTAATGCTTCTTTTTCTTTTCCACCGTTAGGTTCAATTGAATGGGAAGTGTAAACTATATCAATCGAATTATCCTTTATTGGAGTAGAAAATAAGTTTCCTGTAAATAACTCAACATTTTTAATTCCTAATTCTTCGAGAAATTTATTAGCATATTTTATTCTGGACCAGGAAAGATCAAATCCATAAGCTTTATTAGGCTTGTTATTTAAACATTGAAGCAATGGCCCTAATGTGGTTCCTTCTCCAACCCCTACTTCCAATAAAGTTTTATATTGACCTAAATTATTGATAACATTTGCCAGATATAAACAATATCTGTCTTTAAATGATGGATCTTTTTTATAATCTTGGCAATACGTTCCCGCCTGAAAGTCATAACTTATCATTATGTCCTCAATCGAATTAGTATTACTTTTATCAAGTTCTTTTAAATATTTAATGATATTAGCATTTTCCAGGTATAAACTTTTAATTCTGCTTAATATCTTCTTGTATTCCATGTAAAGAACCACCCTTTCAAATTTATACTGTTAAAGTATTTATAGTATTTTACAAGAAGCCAAAAAGCCCCCAAACATATTAAATACTCTCTTGGGAATTTTTGTTTTCTTCAGTATGAGTTACAACCTCTTTTAACTTATTTATGACATAACCCTGATCTTCTTCAGACAATCCATAATATAATGGCAGTGTTATCGCCCCTGCATAATACTTCTCGGCCTGCGGAAAGTCACCTTCATTAAAGCCCAGCTTTCGATAGTAAGGTTGGGTGTGCACGGGAATATAGTGAACATTCACATTAATTCCCACACTTCTTAGCACATCGAATACTTCTTTACGAGATATAATCAGCTCATCTAATTTAAGTTGAATAACATACAAATGATAAGCCGAATATACTTCAGGTCTTAGCCAAGGTAAAAGGAGTGGCAATTCTTTCAGCGCCTGATTATAACGCTCTGCTAACCTATTTCGTCTCTCCACAAATTTATCTAATCTCGACATTTGACTAATTCCCAATGCTGCTTGGATATCAGTCATTCGATAATTATAGCCCAATTCAATTTGTTGATAATACCATGGACCATCTGAATTTCCCTGTAAAAGGTCGTAATCACGAGTAATTCCATGGGAACGTAATTGGACAAGCCTCTTATATAACTCTCTTCGATTTGTAAGGATCATTCCACCCTCACCAGTCGTAATAATTTTAACGGGGTGATAACTAAAAACTGTCAATTCCGAGTATGCGCAAGAGCCCACTTTGGTAGCTTTATAACTTCCTCCTAAGGCGTGAGAAGCATCCTCAATAATCTTAAAGCCGTAAATCTTAGACAACTCAGCTATTCGTTCCATTTCACACGACTGTCCACTAAAATGAACCGGAATTAAGACATTCGGTAACTCTCCGTTTCGCTTGGCAACCTCAAGCTTTTCTTCCAAC
This sequence comes from Desulfosporosinus sp. BRH_c37, assembly GCA_001516045.1. Classification (GTDB taxonomy): domain Bacteria; phylum Bacillota; class Desulfitobacteriia; order Desulfitobacteriales; family Desulfitobacteriaceae; genus Desulfosporosinus. Next base: position 6,279 of record LOEW01000065.1, on the reverse strand, counting down.
GCACTAACACTCATGTTATAAGTCAAAGGATCGATATCAACAAAATCCACCTTTGCTCCACAATAGCGCCCACAATTAGCTGAGGCCACAAAAGTATTAGGTGTAGTCCACAGAACATCACTAAAACCCAAATCCAATGCTAAACAGCCAATATGCAATGCTGCTGTAGCACTTGTTACTGCAACAGCGTACTTAGCTCCACAATACTCAGCAACAACTTTTTCAAACTGCTCGATAATGGGTCCTTGGGTTAACCAATCGGAATTCAACACCTCTTGGACAGCTAATACATCTTCTTTGCTAATATCTTGTCTTCCATATGGGATTGGTTTCATGATTGTTCATTCATCTCCCTTAGCTGTTCGACGGTCAGGAAATCTAAGTTCGTTCCTGAATTGTATTCAAATCCTTGCTCTACGGGGATTCCCTTTTTTCCGGTAGCATCGGTCGAATAATTCGCCGGATGAGTAAAGCTGATAGCGGGCTTAATTACATAATGATTTTTAAATTCTAGCGTCAAATGAGAGTCATCTGCAGGAACCATAATTTCATGCAGCTTCTCTCCTGGTCTAATACCAATAACTTTGATAGGCATTCCTGGAGCAATGGCTTCGGCTAGGTCAGTAATTCTCATAGAAGGAATTTTGGGAACAAATACCTCCCCTCCATGCATTCTTTCGAAGTTGCTTAAAACAAAGTCAACTCCATCTTGTAGACTGATCCAAAACCTTGACATCCTCGGGTCGGTAACCGGAATTTCCTTTGCACCTTCGGCAATTAATTTCTCAAAGAATGGCACTACTGAACCTCGTGAACCTACAACGTTTCCATACCGAACAACAGAAAAACGCGTCATATGTCCTCCGGTTATATTGTTGGCCGCAACAAATAACTTATCAGATACAAGTTTGGTAGCTCCATATAAATTAATGGGATTAGCAGCTTTATCTGTCGACAAGGCAATAACTTTCTCCACTTCATTTTCAATGGCAGCTTTAATAACATTCTGAGCTCCATGAATGTTTGTCTTTACACACTCCATTGGATTATATTCAGCCGCTGGGACTTGTTTCAGCGCAGCTGCATGGATAACATAATCCACTCCCCGCATTGCTTGACGGAGTCGTTCCGCATCTCTAACATCCCCAATAAAATAGCGCATTTCTGGAGCGTTAAACTTTTGTTGCATTTCGAATTGTTTTAGCTCATCTCGCGAGTATATAATGACCTTTTTTGGTTTAAAGCGTTCTAAAATAGTTTCTACATACTGTTTACCGAAGGAACCTGTTCCACCCGTAATTAAAATTGATTTGTTCTTAAACATCAGATCGCCGTTCCCCTCTTTGCTGGCTTGAGTTCCCCACCTCAAGGTGGAGATTATTGATTCCACTGTCTGCCAAACTCGATTGCATAAGGCAAGGACAGTATCGCACGCGTCAAAATAATCGTTGGTAAGACTAAAAACTTAAGGAGTCTGTGTTCTGTGGGTTATAATACGGTATGCTTACATCTTCCCGTGTGTGTGCTCTTACTGTTTATTCTTAATCCAAAAAAAACAGAGAACCCGCATATATGGGTTCTCTCGTTGTAAACATGTCAACTATATTTTGTTTTTAGTTTTTTGATTCCCTTCACTTCTCTGGAACAATTTCTTTCTTTTCGGGTGATCCTATTCCCAAGACTCGCTCCAAATATTTCTTATTGGACAGAATCGAGCTATTTTCCGGACTATAACTTCTAGCAATCTCATTATGCTCATAGGCCAACTGATGTTTGCCTAAGCGATCATAGCAAACACATAACTGAATATGTGGTGCCCACGTCAACCAGCTATCCATAGGCTTTTCCAATTGAGTCGCTAATTTAAACCAGAAAGCCCCCTGTTCATATTGTTTCTTACTCAGAAAATACAAACCTAAGGGATAACAAAACTCAGCCCTTGGAGTGGCATATTCAAATGTTCTTAAGATATATTTAAGTTGTTTGTCCGTTTCACCTGAATTCTGAAAATAAGCAATCAGTTTTCCACAAGTAGATAGTTTATCTTCAACCCTGCCCTGTCCTGTCTTCAAAAATACTTGATACTCTTCAATTGCTCGGTTATTGCTTTCTATTAACAATTGCCTTAGTTCTATACCGGACAGACAGTCATAGACGCCAAGTTCATCTTCAACAAACTTCTTTTGCTCCTCACTAATGACTTGCGTAGGACCTTGGAACATCGTTGTGGCAAAAGCACCCATCGGGTAATCTATATAACTACTTATAGGGGGCATAAATCTTTCCCCATTATTTTTCAGAATGGCTGGCTCCCCAAAGATGAAAAAGGGAATACCCATTTCTACAGCATAAAAAGAATATGAGCCCACTGAATTAGACGTTGCATATTTGTAATTTCTAAGAATTTCATAAAATTTTTGAACATATTCAAATCCTGGCACCCAGCATGACCCGGCAGTTACAACATTGAACCCGTATTTTTTATATATTACGTCCTTATTTCTTGCTAAATCATTAGCATGTATACATATCGTTATCGGATGAAACTCGCTTGGAAGACTTTTCAGCTGCTTACAATACTCATCAATATCGAATACTGCCTCTTTCAGTTCAGTGGAATGTGCCGGAAAGGCTATTGTACCTTTAGCCGTTATGTCCTTCTCAATTTGCCTTGATTTCCGATAGTGTACAAAAGGTGTACCCATTATAGCTGCAGGAATACTACTTGCTTCATTCCAGGCTTGTAGACGTCTTCTACTTATAACTAACATAAGGGGTTTATCCGTTATAAGATCGTGAGGATTTACGTCCAAAGGTGACCACCCATGCTCATGCTGACATAATAAAGGCACGTTCGGTGGCAAGCTAGCGTAATCCCTAATAATTGCATTAAGTCCGTAGATAAAATACCAATTCATATTCCACCATCCTATTTTCAATAGTACTTGAATTGTGCATAAACAAAACGCTTGATTTGATTAATAAAACTTAGAATTGTTTTCAACAGCTCTGGCGATATTTAGGGGCAATTGTTTCAATTTAGATAACAACCGTTTCTGAGCAGCTCTACCTAATTCAAACTTACTTTTTATATAATTAGCACATATAGAAATCTCAAAATCAAAAAGATAGTCATACACAGGATAATCAACAAAAAGAAGATCGTCTTTAGGAAAAGGGATCTCTTTCCCTTGTAAGGCATACATTAAGCCAATATTGTTTTTCCCTTTTACCCGATACATTCTTGCAAGGTAGTATAGAGGCTCCGCTCTACACGGTCTATACTCCCAAGCATTTAGAAAAGAATTGGTAGCAAGCGCAAAGTAATTCTTTTCATTAGTAGAAGATATTTTTTCTAAACGCTCATAGCACATTCCTATTTGGAAATGGGAATAAAATACTTCTTCCACCCAACCACCAGCTTCAACTCGTTTCTTATACCATTCGATTGCTTCCTCAAGTTGATTTAGGCAGGAATAAGTTTGTGCTAAATAAAACATGTATCTCATCTTTAAATCTGTCGGGGTTGCTTGATCCTCAAGTCCTTCTATTAACAAGTGTTTATCCCGCTCAAACTTATCTACTTTGCTACCACCGTCTTTTTCATCATAAATAATTAGACTATCAAGTTTTCCGTTTGTCCCAATGGGTTGATCAGCTTTTAACTTTCGAAGGTCCAAATCCCAATATTCATGGGTAACTCCAACCGATCTCCAAGGTAATGATGTCTTTAATAGACGAGTGAGCCAATATTTGATTTGACTATCATACTGCATCGTCAGATATTGATCATGATGTAAATTACACTTATCGAATTGAATAACGGTTAAAATCATATCCGCATCCAGCAACAACAAATAATCTGCCTCAGGATAAGAATCTTGTGCTAACGAGACAGATAACGTCCGATTATAGCCAAAGTTTTTAAAAGATTCGTGATGCACAAGACCAGGGATGTTATTTTGTTTGCACCAGTTTTCAATAATTTCAGGTGTGCCATCAGTTGAGCCAGTATCGCATATAGAAACAAAATCAATGATAGATTTAGCTGAGTCTAAACATCGTTCTATAATCTTTGACTCATTCTTCACAATCATACAAAGGCATATTTTCTTTTCCGATTTCGGGACGAGTATTGGATTTGGACGGTTTACTGTCACTATTTTTCCTCCTCTTTAGCATCATTCTGCTCTCAAATCGCCAGGCATCTCGACACATATCTACCAAATTTCGCTTTGCTGTCCAGCCTAATTCTCTCTCGGCCTTCGAAGCATCGGCATAGCATTCGGCAAGATCCCCAGGTCTCCTCGCTACTATTTCATAGGGCACATCGATACCATTCGCCTCTTCAAAGGTCCTTATTAATTGCAGTACACTGATCCCCTGACTGGTACCCAAATTATAAATATTTACACCGTCAGTGAGATTATCTAGTACTGCTACGTGCCCCTCAGCCAAATCGCGTACATGAATATAATCTCGAATACCGGTGCCATCAACTGTTGGATAGTCATTACCGAAAACACGTAACTTGTCCAACTTGCCTTTTGCCACCTGAGTTATATAAGGCATCAAGTTGTTGGGGATACCGCTAGGCGTTTCACCAATCAATCCGCTCTCATGAGCTCCCACCGGGTTGAAATACCTCAGGAGTGTCACTGACCAGCCCGGATTTACTTTGGCGATATCAGTGAGAATCCGTTCACTTATTGCTTTCGTTTCTCCATAAGGATTTGTGGTTGGCAGAAGTGTCATGGTCTCTACAAATGGAGCTTTATTCTCTCCATATACCGTAGCTGATGAGCTAAACACAAATCGCTTCACACCGTATTTCTGACAGGCTTTTGAAAGAACCATTGTGCTGACGATGTTATTATAATAATAGGCTAAGGGCTTTTCTACAGACTCGCTTACTGCTTTAAGTCCGGCGAAATGGATGACGCCATCAAGCTGGTGCTTAGAAAAAATGGTTTCAACCGCTACTTCATCGGTCACATCAATCTGGTAGAAAGTGACTTCTTTATTCGTTATTTGTTTTACTTGCTCAAGTGTCTCTGCCTTGCTGTTACAAAGATTATCTGCAACAATCACTGAATATCCTGCCTCCTGCAAGGCAACGCAGGTATGTGAGCCTATATATCCAGCACCACCGGTGACTAGAATGTTCATAGAAGCACTCACTTCTTTCTGTTGAGGTTTGATTCGTTTGGTTTTCCTACCACCTCGAAATTATGATTTAAGTCATACTTCATAGTATTCAAAGTGCTGAAAAGTGGAAGCATATCAAACTCTAAATAACGAAGAAGGAACCATTCTTGCCAAAGGGTTCCTTCTTCTGAAGCCTCTTAGATGAAACTTATTGTTTCTACCCCGAAAATAGCTCATAGGAAAGACCCTTAGCGTTGCCAAGGGTCTAAAAATGAATTAATTCAATTTATCAATTGTCATTTGTGCACCAACATCAGGCGAAGCAGATGTCGTAAACGCAGTACCGGAAGGGTTATTAAGCGTTATGACATCACCCGCTGTAAGTGTTAAAATTGCCTGACCAGTTACTGGACCAGTTGCGACCACCGCCACAATTCGAGTAGATGCCTCTACCACGCCACCATTCACTGCAATAGCTATTTCCGAACCTACGCCAACAGTAATGATCACGCTATAGTCGATCTGATAGTCACCATCAAGTCCAACAGTTACCGAATCGGTACCATCAACGTGGGTTTCGTTTACAATCGGGCCGGTATTGCTAAATATCACATTTGTTCCCCCAGCTACAATTTGGCCTGTGATAGCGGTAAGGTCATATACATAACCATAGGCTGCCAAACCTGATCCTGTTGCTCCTGTCGCGCCTGTGGCTCCCGTTGCGCCTGTGGCTCCTGTCGCTCCTGTCGCACCCGTCGCTCCTGTTGCCCCTGTTGCTCCCGTTGCTCCTGTCGCTCCTGTGGCCCCCGTTGCTCCTGTCGCTCCCGTTGCACCCGTTGCTCCTGTGGCCCCTGTCGCTCCTGTCGCTCCTGTCGCTCCTGTTGCTCCTGTTGCGCCTGTTGCTCCTGTTGCCCCCGTTGCCCCCGTTGCCCCCGTTGCTCCCGTTGCCCCCGTTGCTCCCGTCGCACCTGTTGCTCCCGTTGCTCCTGTCGCACCCGTTGCTCCTGTCGCTCCTGTGGCCCCCGTTGCTCCCGTGGCTCCCGTTGCCCCCGTTGCCCCCGTTGCTCCCGTCGCACCCGTTGCTCCTGTCGCTCCTGTCGCTCCTGTCGCTCCCGTTGCTCCTGTCGCTCC